>NZ_DCMW01000003.1:0-119459 GCF_002321605.1 Microbacterium sp. UBA1612 | reverse complement strand
GCGCTGTGGTCATGACCACAGCGCCCCTTGCGCTTGTCTGCGAGCCGCAGAGTGCTTACGCCATCGCGTAGCCCTCTTCGCCGTGCACCGTGGTGTCCACGCCGGCCAGCTCGTCCTCGTTCTTGATGCGGAAGCCGAGCGTCTTGTCGATCGCGAAGCCCAGGATGAAGGCGATCACGAACGAGTAGATCAGCACGCCGAACGCTGCGACGACCTGGAGAATCAGCTGTTCGAACCCACCGCCGAGGAACAGACCGGTCTCCGTGGCGAAGAAGCCGAGGTAGATCGTTCCGATCAGACCACCGACGAGGTGCACGCCGACCACGTCGAGCGAGTCGTCGTAGCCGAGCTTCCACTTCAGCTCGATGGCCAGGGCGCAGACCGCACCGGCGACGACGCCGAGGAGAAGTGCCCAACCGGGGGTCAGGTTCGCACAGGCGGGCGTGATGGCGACGAGACCGGAGACCGCACCCGAGGCGGCTCCGACCGACGTGGCCTTTCCGTCCTTGAGCTTCTCGACGATCAGCCAGCCGATGATGGCGGCCGCGGTCGCACCCAGCGTGTTGATGACGATCAGACCGACCACGGAGTCCTCTGTGCCCAGCGCGCCGAGGCCTTCGGCGCCGGCGTTGAAGCCGAACCAGCCGAACCACAGGATCGAGGCGCCGAGCACGACCAGCGGAACGCTGTGCGGCTTGTTGATGCCCTTCTGGAAGCCGATGCGCTTGCCGAGGACCAGAGCGAGGGCGAGGGCCGCCGCACCGGCGTTGATGTGCACCGCGGTTCCACCGGCGTAGTCGATGACCTCGGTGGAGAAGCCGAAGGTCGTGCCGAGGTTGTAGACCCAGCCGCCGCCCCAGACCCACGCCGCGACGGGGAAGTAGACGACCGTCGCCCAGATGCCGGCGAACAGCATCCAGGAGCCGAACTTGGCGCGATCCGCAATCGCACCGGAGATCAGCGCGACGGTGATGATGGCGAAGGTGCCGCCGAACATGGCACCGACGAGGTCATCGCTCGACGCCGAGGCGAGACCGAAATCGGCGAACGGGTTGCCGGCGAATGCCCAGGTGCTCTCCACGGCGCTCATGTTGAAGCCGTAGAGGATCCAGAGCACGCTCACGAGCCCCATCGCGCCGAAGCTCATCATCATCATGCTGACGACGCTCTTGGCCTTGACCAGGCCTCCGTAGAAGAACGCGACGCCAGGCGTCATAAAGAGCACGAGTGCCGAGGCTGTGATCAGCCAGGCGAGATTTCCGCTGTCCATGAAGTTCCTCATCCATGATTGGTGTTACTCGGGTGCCCACGGTGGCCGCGGTTCGGGTGGCGGTCCGGTGGGACGTGCCCCAGTCTCGCGAGCGAGGGTTTCAGGCGGCGTGCGTCGCGTGTTTCGGGTTTGTTACGTCACCGGCGCTCAGGTAAACATCAGGTTTCTCGACGGCGAGAACGTGCCGTGAGATGTCGCGACGGGCTGGCGGGGTCAGGCGAGAGTGGATGCGACGAGACGCGAGATGGCGCGCAGGTACTTCTTGCGGTATCCGCCCGCGAGCATCTCCTCGGGAAAGACCCCGTCCAGCGACAGGCCCGTGGCACGGACGGGGATCTGCGCATCGTAGACGCGATCGACGAAGGCCACGAAGCGCAGCGCGGCGGACTGATCGTCGAACTCCGTCACGTCGCGCAGACCGACGGTGGACACTCCGTCGATGAGTCGGATGTATCGGGACGGATGCACCTGCGCAAGGTGGCCGATCACGTCGGCGAACGCGTCGTCGGAGGCGATTCCGACGCTCGCCGCCGCGGAGATCGCCGAGCGGTACTCCTCATCCGTCAGTACGCGCGCATGGCCGTCGACCGCCCGCTGCCGGTAGTCGGTCCCGTCGATCCGGAGCGTGTCGAAGCTCGCCGCCATAGCATGGATCTCCCGCAAGAAGTCCTGCGCCGCGAAACGGCCCTCGCCCAGGGCGTTGGGGGGCGTGTTCGATGTGGCGGCCAATCGGGTGCCGGAGGCGACCAGCTCTCCGAGCAGCCGGGTCATCACCATCGTGTCGCCCGGATCGTCGAGCTCGAACTCGTCGATGCACAGCAGTTCGGAGCCGCGGAACAGGTCCACGGTGTTCTTGTAGCCGAGCGCGCCGACGAGTGCGGTGTACTCGATGAAGGAGCCGAAGTACTTCCGTCGCGCCGGCATGGCGTGGTAGACCGCCGCGAGCAGATGAGTCTTTCCCACGCCGAAGCCACCGTCGAGATAGACGCCGGGCTTCACCTCGGGTTGTTTCCTCCCCCGCCGGAACAGGCCGCCGCGCGAAGCCGCCGTTCGCCCGCCGGCGAAGGTCGCGAGCTTCTGCTTGGCCTCCTGCTGGGAGGGGTAGTCGCCGTCCGCGCGGTACGACTCGAACGTGGCCTGCGAGAACTGTCGCGGCGGCACGAGAGCGGCGACCATGTCCTCGCCGCTCAACTGCGGCTGACGCTCGGCCAGGTGCACGATTCCGGATCGAGCCGTGGTCGCGGTCATGTCGTCCTTCGTGTCGCGGCGGTGACGGATGCGATCCCCCGGGGCAGAAAGGGAAATAGGCTCGAAGGACGCGGATCCACACTACGCCGTCATCCCAACCGCCTTGCATCGAGGAGAGTTCCGTGCCCGTCGCATACGACCCTGCCGACACCTTCGCCGACTACGCCGCCCCGGAGCGTCTGGTCAGCACGCAATGGCTGGCCGAGCATCTCGGAGCACCGGGTCTGGTCGTGGTCGAATCCGATGAGGATGTGCTCCTGTACGAGACCGGGCACATCCCGGGCGCGGTGAAGGTCGACTGGCACACCGAACTCAACGACCCGGTCGTGCGGGACTACGTCGACGGACGTGGATTCGCCGACCTGATGCGTCGGAAGGGGATCTCGCGCGACGACACCATCGTCATCTACGGCGACAAGAGCAATTGGTGGGCCGCATACGCCCTCTGGGTGTTCTCCCTCTTCGGCCACGACGACGTGCGCCTGCTCGACGGCGGACGAGACCTCTGGATCGCGGAGGGCCGGGGCCTCACGACGGAGCGCGTCGAACGCCCGGTCACGGACTACCCCGTGGTCGAGCGCGATGACGCGACACTGCGCGCCTACCGCGACGACGTGCTCGCGCACCTCGGACGACCGCTCATCGACGTGCGCTCCGGCGAAGAATACGACGGCACCCGGACCTCGGCCCCGGCCTATCCGGAGGAGGGCGCCCTGCGTGCGGGGCACATACCGACGGCCCACAGCGTTCCCTGGGCCCGTGCCGCAGCGGCGGACGGGACGTTCCGCCCGCGCTCGGAGCTGGAGGCGATCTACCGTGGGGAAGTCGGTCTGCGCGACGCAGACCCGATCATCGCGTACTGCCGCATCGGTGAGCGCTCCAGCCACACGTGGTTCGTTCTGACGCACCTGCTCGGCTTCCCCGATGTGCGCAACTACGACGGGTCGTGGACCGAATGGGGAAGCGCGGTGGGCCTGCCGATCGTGACCGGCTCGGCCCGAGGAGAGGTTCCGTCGCGGTGATGATCGAACATCCCCTCCCGGCAGCACTGGCGGCGATCCGACAGGACTTCCTCGATCTTCAGGAGCCGGACCGCCTGCAGCTGCTCCTGGAGTTCTCCCATGAGCTGCCCGAGATGCCCGCCCGCCTCGCCGACCATCCGGATCGGCAGGAACGCGTGGCCGAGTGTCAATCGCCCGTCTTCATCGTGGTCGAGGTCGACGACGATGACCGCGTCGCCATGCACGCCACCGCGCCCGCCGAGGCTCCGACGACAAGGGGGTTCGCGAGCATCCTCGCTCAGGGCCTCACGGGTCTCACCGCTCACGAGGCTCTCGCCGTCCCGGATGACTTCCCGCAGTCGATCGGTCTGACGCGCGCCGTGTCGCCGCTTCGGATCGCAGGGATGACCGGCATGCTCGGTCGCGCGAAGCGCCAGGTGCGCGAGAGAATGGCTGCGCGTGAGCGCTGAGCGCACGGTCACCGTCACCGAGGTCGTCCCGCGAACCCTCGACTCCGTGACCACGGACTCCCTCGATGCCGATCGCTGGCTCAGCCGTCGGTACTCCGCCGACGACACCGGGTTCACCCGGCTGAACATGGTCACCTCGGTGACGGGCTCGATCGCCGGTTCCGACGGGACGAGCGAGACCATCACCTCCCCTACCGACCGGATGATCCTCCGCGCCGTGCGTGCCAACGCCGATGTGGTCGTCGTGGGCGCGACCACGGCCCGCACCGAGCGATACCTGCTCCCCGCCCACGCACGCCTCGCCGTGGTGACCGCCACCGGAGATCTCGACGGGGTCCGGCTCACCAGGCCGGGGCGGCCGCCCGCCCTGGTGCTGTCTTCCCGCGCGCACCGGGAGCGCGTGCACGCACGGCTCGCCGGCGCGCCGGTGGAGCACGTCACGATCGATGCCGACGAGCAGCTCGATCCGCGTGCGATCGTCGCGGAGCTCCGGGAGCGCGGCCTTCCCCGCGTCGTCTGCGAGGGAGGGCCGACGATTGCGACACGGTTCCTCGAGGCGGGATGTCTGGACGAGATCTGCCTCACGATCGCGCCCGCGCTCGAACCCTCGGGCGCGGCCTTCGTCTCACCGTCGCGACCGCGGGACGCGACGGTGGCGGGGATGCTCGTCGACGACTGCGGATTCAGCTATCTGCGGTTGCACCCGAGAGATCGTGTCGGCGCATCCAGTCGCTGATCGCGTGCGACCACCGGTCCTGATCGTAGTTCCACAGCTTGGTGTGACGCGCGACCTCGAACGCCTCCAGCTCGACAAGGTCGGGCCGGGCCGCGAGCAGGTCGTGGGAGGCATCCGAGGGCACGAACCCGTCATCGTCGCTGTGCAGGATGAGAACGGGGTGGCGGAGCTCATCCGCTCGCGCAACGACATCGAGGCGATCGAACGGGATCGGTGAACCCGTCCGCGTGAACGCCGTACCCCACTCCGATCCCAGGGCGTCGATCGCGAGTCGGGTCACCGGCTGCGGCAGGTTCATGAGTCCCGCCTGGTAGTCCAGGACGACCCGCCAGTCGATGACCGGCGAGTCGAGGACGAGGCCGGCGATCGCGTCGCGGTGAGCCGAGTTGAGTGCCAGCTGAAGTGCGATCGCACCGCCCATCGACCACCCCATGACGATCACCCGCCGCGCGCCGCGGCGTCGTGCGAATCCGATGGCCGCGTCGACGTCGCGCCACTCGGTCGCACCGAGGGCGTAGGTCCCCGTTCTGCTGCGCGGTGCTTCGCCGTCGTTGCGATAGGAGACGACGAGCGAGGTGATCCCCAGGGCATGGAAGACCGGCACCGCGCGAAGCGCTTCGGAGCGCGTTGTGCCACGGCCGTGCACCTGCACGACCCACGTGGTCCCGTCACCGGCGGGAAACCGCCACGCCGGGCAGGGCCCGACCGCCGAGCCGACCAGTTCCGGCGTCCAGTCCAGGTGCAGCTCGTCCGGATGACTGAAGTACCAGCCGCTGAAGGCCGCGTCGGGTGCCAGATGGGCACCCGATCCGACGTGGGTGAGCAGCTTGCGCGTGACGGTCTCGTCGTCCGCGGACAGGACGGTGCCGACCTTCACGTAGCTCTCGGTCCCCGTGGTGAACAGGCCGTAACGGCCGGGGAGCACCGTGTCCGCCGTGCGCTGGAGCGTGACCGTCTGCGCTTGCGTGTCGAGATCGAGCAGGCGCGTGTCCGGCCGGCGATCGGCGGGTGTGATCACCTGCCTGGCGACCCGCAACGAGAGGAGGGACATCGATGTCAGCACCAGCGCCAGCGCACCACCGAGAGCGGCGATCGCGAACCGGAATGCGGTGACGAGGGCGGGGGTGGCGCCGTTCTGCGCGGCGCGCCTGGAGGCGTGCATCGAGGCCTCACTCTAGTCTGTCTCCGTGGCTGTCACCCCTCCTCCCGCGCCGATGGCCTTCGCCTCCGTCGCCGAACAGGTGCGGGCGATGGGCTTCCGCGACGACCTCACCGTCCACGAGATCCCCGCCCCCGGCGGTCTCGCACCGTTCGCACTCGCCCTCGCAGGGGACGTGCGCCCGGAGACGGACGACGGCGTGTCGGCCTACGGGACGGGGCGGTTCATCCTCCTCAACGACCCCGAGGAGCCCGCAGCGTGGAACGGCCCGTGGCGCATCGTGTGCTTCGCCCAGGCGCCTCTGGAGACCGACATCGGCACCGATCCGATGCTCGCGGAGGTCGCGTGGTCGTGGCTGATGGAGGCCCTCTCGGTTCGAGGCGCCGCCCACCACTCCGCGTCGGGCACGGCGACGAAGACCCTCTCCCGCGGCTTCGGAACTCTCGCCGCGGAGGGCGACGGCGCGCAGATCGAGTTGCGCGCGTCCTGGTCGCCCGACGGTGACCTGACCGCGCACGTCGATGCGTGGGCAGAGCTGACCTGCATGCTGGCCGGGCTGCCGCCCGGCTCCGAGGGCATCGCCGTCCTCGGCTCCCGAAGGAATCCCCGTGGCTGAATACTCCGTCATCGCCGACCGCGACGCGTTCCTCGCGGCGTGCGAGGCACTCGCCTCCGGAACCGGACCGGCCGCCGTGGACGTCGAGCGGGCATCGGGGTTCCGCTACTCGCAACGCGCATACCTCATTCAGGTCTTCCGTCGGGATGCCGGCGTCTTCCTGTTCGACCCGCCCGCGATCGGCGACTTCGGCGCCCTTCAGCGCGCGATCGGCGACGTGGAGTGGGTCTTCCACGCCGCGAGCCAGGACCTCCCCTCGCTACGCGAACTCGACCTGGTCCCCGACCGCTTGTTCGACACCGAACTGGCCGCCCGGCTGCTCGGCCACGAGCGCGTCGGACTGGGCGCGGTCGTCGAGAGCACCGTCGGGATCTCCCTCGCCAAGGCTCACTCCGCCTCGGACTGGTCGCAGCGTCCACTCCCCCAGTCCTGGCTCGAGTACGCCGCACTCGACGTCATCCACCTCGTCGACGTGCGGGACGCCCTCGCCCGCGAGCTCGCCGACCAGGACAAGACGCGATTCGCCCTCGAAGAATTCGACGACGTGCGCGATCGCCCGCCCAAGCCGCCCCGAGAAGAGCCGTGGCGGCGGCTCAGCGGATTGCACACGGTGCGAGGCCGCTCCTCGCTCGCCGTGGCGCGCGCCCTGTGGGTCGCTCGTGAAGACCTGGCGGCTGCCGAGGATGTGGCCCCGGGCCGTCTGGTACCCGATCGCGCTCTCGTCGCCGCCGTCATCGCGGACCCGCGTTCGAAGCACGATCTCGCGCACGTGAAGGACTTCACCGGGCGCGCCAGCCGCACCGAGCTCGACCGGTGGTGGGCCGCGATCGAAGAGGGTCGCGCGGATGCGAATCCGCCTCGGGAGCGCGCGGGTGGCGGCGACGCGCTCCCGCCGCCCCGTGCATGGGCTCAGCGGAATCCGGAGGCTGACCTCCGGCTCAAGGCGGCGCGTCCGGCGGTGGAGGAACTCGCGGAGCGCCTGAACATGCCCACCGAGAACCTGCTGACGCCGGACACGTTGCGTCGTGTCGCCTGGTCACCGCCGACCGACCTCGACGCGGCGTCGATCGCGGACGCCCTGCGGTCGTGGGGTGCGCGAGCCTGGCAGATTGGACAGACTGCACAGGTGATCGCGGATGCTTTTGTATCTTCCGCCCAAGCCCCGGAGCAGGGGTCCGAGTCGGATTCGTAGGTTCGACCCAACCGATTCCGAGCCCTCCACGGCCGCTCCTAGGCTGGGCACATCCCTGAACTTTGGAGGCAGAGTGGCCGAGCTTTCGGACGTCTACTTCGTCGATGGAATGCGCACCCCGTTCGGGCGCGCCGGCGAGAAGGGCATGTACTGGAACACGCGATCGGATGATCTCGCCGTGAAGGCGACCATCGGACTCATGGAGCGCAATGGCGACGTTCCGAAGGAGAGGATCGACGACGTCGCCATCGCGGCGACGTCGCAGACCGGCGACCAGGGCCTGACCCTGGGCCGAAGTGTCGCCATCCTCGCGGGACTCCCCCAGAGCGTTCCGGGATTCGCCATCGACCGCATGTGCGCCGGTGCGATGACCAGTGTGACCACGATGGCCGCCTCGATCGGGATCGGCATGTACGACCTCGCTCTCGCGGGCGGGGTCGAGCACATGGGGCATCACCCGATCGGGTCCAACGCCGACCCCAACCCCCGCTTCGTCGCCGAGAAGATGGTGGACCCCGGCGCGCTCAACATGGGCGTGACCGCGGAGCGGATCTTCGATCGCTTCCCGCATCTCACCAAGGAGCGCTCAGATCGTTTCGGCATGCTCAGCCAGCACAAGGCGCAGGCCGCCTACGATGCGGGCAAGCTGCAGGCCGACCTCGTTCCCGTCGCGATCAAGGACGCCGAAGGTGCGTGGGCGCTCGCCACCGAGGACGAAGGTCGTCGTCCGCAGACGACGATGGCCGATCTCGCCGGTCTCAAGACCCCGTTCCGTCCTCACGGTCGCGTGACCGCGGGAACCTCCTCCCCGCTCACCGACGGTGCGACCATGTCGCTGCTCGCCGGTGGTGGCGCGGTGAAGGAGCTCGGCCTCGCGCCGAAGATGCGACTCGTCTCGTTCGCTTTCGCGGGCGTGCAGCCCGAGATCATGGGCATCGGCCCCATCCCGTCGACCGAGAAGGCCCTCAGGAAGGCCGGCCTGACGATCGACGACATCGGTCTGTTCGAGCTGAACGAAGCGTTCGCCGTCCAGGTGATCTCGCTCCTGGACCACTTCGGCATCGCCGACGACGACCCGCGCGTCAACCAGTGGGGTGGAGCGATCGCGCTCGGGCATCCGCTCGCCGCATCCGGAGTCCGTCTCATGATCCAGCTCGCGGCGCAGTTCGCCGAGCGCCCCGACGTGCGATACGGCCTCACGGCGATGTGCGTGGGGCTCGGCCAGGGCGGTTCGGTGGTCTGGGAGAACCCCCACTACGACGGCAAGAAGCGCAGGAAGTGAGCGGCCTCATGAGCACCTACGATCAGATCGACTTCACGCCCCTGCTGACCCTCTCCGACGACGAGGTCGTCACGCACTCGCTCGTGCGCGACGTTCGCCTGCCCTCGGGCCGGACTCTTGCCCTCATCACGCTCGACAACGGGCGTGACCACAACCGTCCCAACACGCTCGGTCCCCGAACGCTCGTCGAGCTGAACGAGCGCCTCGACGAACTGAAGGACCGTGCGGCCTCCGGTCAGATCGATGCGGTCGCCGTGACCGGCAAGCAGTACATCCTGGCCGCCGGCGCCGACCTGTCCGACATCACTCTCGTCGGATCGCGGGAGAACGCCCGCAAGGTGGCGCAGCTCGGTCACCACGTGCTCGGCAAGCTCGCCGATCTCGGCGTTCCCTCCTTCACGTTCGTGAACGGGCTCGCGTTGGGCGGCGGCCTGGAGATCGCGCTCAACTCCACATATCGCACCGTCGATGCCTCGGCCGCCGCGATCGCCCTCCCCGAGGTCTTCCTCGGCATCATCCCGGGCTGGGGTGGGGCCTATCTCCTCCCCAACCTGATCGGTATCGAGAACGCGCTCGAGGTGGTCATCTCGAACCCGCTCAAGCAGAACCGGATGCTCAAGCCGGCGCAGGCGTTCGAGTTCGGCATCGTGGATGCGATCTTCCCCGCCGCGAACTACCTCGAAGACTCCCTGCGATGGGCTGACGGCGTGCTCGGCGGGTCGATCAAGGTGGAACGCCGGAACCAGCCCGGCAAGATCGAACGCCTCACCAAATGGCCGATCGCCGTCAAGATGGCACGGAACATGCTGGAGTCCAGGATCGGGACCGTCCCCGCGTCCCCGTACGTCGCCCTCGACCTCCTCGACCGCGCCAAGAGCGGCACGCGCGAGGAGGGCTTCGCCCGCGAGGACGAGGCCCTCGCAGAACTCGTCAGCGGCGACCAGTTCGCCGCGTCGATGTACGCGTTCGACCTGGTGCAGAAGCGCGCGAAGCGTCCCGTCGGTGCACCGGACAAGGGGCTCGCGAAGAAGGTCGGCAAGGTCGGCGTCATCGGCGCCGGCCTTATGGCGAGCCAATTCGCCCTCCTCTTCGTGCGCAAGCTCCAGGTCCCCGTGCTCATCACCGATCTCGATCAGGCGCGTGTCGACAAGGGCATCGCGTACATCCACGAGGAGATCGGCAAGCTCGAGTCCAAAGGGCGCCTCGACGCCGACGCAGCGAATCGCCTGCGTGCACTGGTGCGCGGAACCGTCGACACGTCCGAGTATGCGGACTGCGACTTCGTGATCGAGGCGGTGTTCGAGGAGGTCGGAGTCAAGCAGCAGGTCTTCGGCGAGATCGAGAAGATCATCGCGGACGACGCCATCCTCGCGACGAACACGTCGTCGCTCTCCGTGGAGGAGATCGGTTCCACGCTGGAGCATCCGGAACGCCTGGTGGGCTTCCACTTCTTCAACCCCGTCGCGGTCATGCCGCTGATCGAGATCGTGAAGACCCCGAAGACCGCCGACGAGGCACTCGCGACCGCGTTCGTCGTCGCCAAGGGGCTCGGGAAGAACGCGGTCCTCACCGCCGACGCTCCCGGCTTCGTGGTGAACCGCCTGCTGGCGAAGGTCATGGGCGAAGCAGCACGAGCCGTCTACGAGGGAACACCGCTGCTGACGGTCGAGAACGCCTTCCGTCCCCTCGGACTCCCGATGACACCGTTCCAGCTGATCGACCTCGTCGGATGGAAGGTCGCGGCCCACGTGCAGGACACGATGGCCACGGCTTTCCCCGACCGCTTCTACGCGTCGGAGAACTTCCACGAGCTCGCCGCGCTCGATCGCGTCGTCGAGAAGGACAAGGCCGGACGGGTCACCGGGTGGTCCAAGGATGCGGAGAAGGTCCTGAAGGGCGCCGTCGGCGACTCCCCGTCGACCGAGGACGAGATCCTCCGCCGGGTCCAGGACGGTCTGGCGCAGGAGATCTTCATCATGCTCGAGCAGGGCGTCGTCCCCGAGGTCGAGGACATCGACCTCTGTCTGATCCTCGGGGCAGGCTGGCCCTTCATCGATGGCGGCGCATCCCCGTACCTCGACCGCGAAGGAGCGTCCGAGCGCGTCTTCGGAGACAGCTTCCACCACCCGAAGATCGTCGGTATCGCCGGCTGAGATCACCGCGAAGAGCCCGCCGACCGTGCCAGGTCGGCGGGCTCTTCGTCTCAGTCCTCGTCGCTCCGGCCCGCGAGATCGGCGATGTCATCAGTCACGGGCTCGCCCGCGCCGCGGGCGATGGGCAGGCGTGTGCCGAGCACCTGGGCGACCACGTCCTGCGCGATCTTCGCGGCGGTGAGCCCGGCATCCCGCAGGATCTCCTCACGACCAGCGTGATCGATGAACTCGTCGGGGACCCCGAGCTCGTCCACCGCCGTATCGACCCCGGACTCGCGAAGCACCTGACGGACGCGCGTGCCGATGCCTCCGACGCGGATGCCGTCCTCGATCGTGATCACGAGCCGATGCGTCGCCGCGAGGCCGATCACCGAACGCTGCACCGGGATCGCCCACCGCGGGTCGATCACGGTCGAGCCGATCCCCTGCGCCCGCAGGCGCTCGGCGACCTCCACGGCGACGTGTGCCATCGGGCCGATCCCGACCAGCAGCACATCCTGCTCGTCGATGCGGGCGAGCACGTCGACGCCGTCCGGCAGCCGTTCGAGTGCAGGCAGGTCCGGCGCCACCGCGCCCTTGGGGAACCTGACCACGGTCGGCGCGTCCTCGACGGTCAGCGCTTCACGGAACTCCTCACGGAGGCGCTCCGCGTCCCGTGGCACGGCGATGCGGATGTGCGGAACGATCTGCAGCATCGCGAGATCCCAGATGCCGTGATGGCTGGGCCCGTCGGGGCCGGTCACCCCCGCCCGGTCCAGCACGAACGTCACACCCGCTCTGTGGAGTCCGACATCCATCAGCATCTGATCGAACGCCCGGTTCATGAAGGTCGCGTAGATGGCCACGACAGGGTGCAGCCCGCCGTAGGCGAGGCCGGCGGCCGAGGCGACGGCGTGCTGCTCGGCGATGCCGACGTCGAAGGTGCGCTCCGGGAAGTGCCGCTCGAAGGCGTCGAGACCCACCGGGTGCATCATCGCGGCCGTGATCGCGACGACGTCCTTGCGGCGGTGGCCGAGGTCGACCATCGCCTCGGAGAAGTGGTCGGTCCAGATGCGCCCCTTGGGCTTCTCCGCGCCCGTCTGGACGTCGAAGGGGCCGGGCGCGTGGAACTGGTCGGCCTCGTGGCGCTCGGCGGGGTCGTAGCCGTAGCCCTTGCGGGTCAGGGCGTGCACGATCACCGGGCCCCCGAAGCGCTTGGCCTGCGTGAGCGCGGTCTCCATCGCGGCCCGGTCGTGGCCGTCGACGGGGCCGACGTACTTCAGCCCGAGGTCCTCGAAGAGGCCCTGCGGCGCCAGCGCGTCCTTGAGGCCCTTCTTCATCGCGTGGAGCGCGTCGTAGGCCGCCGGGCCCACCCCGGGGACGGCGTTGAGGCGCTTCTTGACCGCGTCGAGGACGTGCTCGTAGCGCGGGTCGGTGCGCAGGCTGGAGAGCGCCGTGGCCAGGCCGCCGATGGTGGGGGTGTAGGAGCGGCCGTTGTCGTTGACGACGATGACCAGCCGGCTGTCCTTGGCGATCGCGATGTTGTTGAGCGCCTCCCAGGTCATTCCTCCGGTCAGCGATCCGTCGCCGACGATGGCGACGACGTGCCGGTCGTCCCGGCCGGTGCGGGTCAGCGCGCGGGAGATCCCGTCGGCCCAGCTCAGCGAGCTCGACGCGTGCGAGGACTCCACGACGTCGTGCTCGCTCTCCGCACGCTGCGGGTAGCCCGCGAGGCCGCCACGTGATCTCAAGCCGGCGAAGTCCTGCCTGCCGGTGAGCATCTTGTGGACGTAGGACTGATGGCCGGTGTCGAACACGAACGGATCCCGGGGCGAGTCGAAGACGCGATGAAGCGCGATGGTGAGTTCCACGACCCCGAGGTTCGGTCCCAGGTGTCCACCCGTGCGTGACACGTTCTCCACGAGGAAGGCGCGAACCTCCTCGGCCAGCTGCCGCAGCTGCGCGACGCTGAGTCGGTCGAGATCTCGTGGTCCTCTGATCGAGGGGAGAATCGCCATCGTGCCCTCTTCGTCGTCGTCCATGGCTCCGGCTCATCGGTTCGAGACGCCTGGCCGTCAGTCTATCCGCCGACAGGCGCAGACGGGTGAGGCCCCGGCTCGATCGAGCCGGGGCCTCACCTCCTGCGCAGGTCAGACGAGCGAGCGCAGCACGTACTGCAGGATGCCGCCGTTGCGGTAGTAGTCGGCCTCACCGGGAGTGTCGATCCGCACGGTCGCATCGAACTCGATCGTCTTCGCCCCGTCGGCCGAGAACTCACTCGGCTCGGCGGTGACACGCACGGTCTTGGGCGTCACCCCTTCGTTCAGCTTCTCGAGACCGGTGATCGAGATGATCTCGGTGCCGTCGAGACCGAGGGACTCCCAGCTCTCACCGGCCGGGAACTGCAGCGGCACGACACCCATTCCGATGAGGTTCGAGCGGTGGATGCGCTCGAAGCTCTCCGTGATGACCGCCTTGACGCCCAGCAGCCGGGTGCCCTTGGCCGCCCAGTCGCGCGACGAACCGGACCCGTACTCCTTGCCGCCGAACACCACGAGCGGCGTGCCCTGCGCCTGATAGTTCATGCTGGCGTCGTAGATGTACGACTGCGGCCCACCCGGCTGGGTGAAGTCCCGCGTGTAGCCGCCTTCGACGACCTGGCCGTCGTTGACCGCCGCGACGAGGGAGTTCTTGAGGCGGATGTTCGCGAACGTGCCACGGATCATCACCTCGTGGTTCCCCCGGCGCGAGCCGTACGAGTTGAAGTCCTTGCGCTCCACGCCGTGTTCGGTGAGGTACTCGGCCGCGGGGGTGCCGGGCTTGATGTTGCCCGCCGGACTGATGTGGTCTGTGGTGACGGAGTCGCCCAGGGTCGCCATGACCCGCGCGCCGGTGATGTCCTGCACCGGCGTCAGCTCCATCGTCATGTCGTCGAAGTACGGCGCCTTGCGGACGTACGTCGAGTCCTCGGCCCACTCGAACGTCGGGCCGCTGGGGGTCGGCAGGCTCTTCCAGCGCTCGTCGCCTTCGAACACCGTCGCGTACTGCTTGATGAACTGCTCACGGGAGATCGAGGAGTCGATGATCTCCTGCACTTCGTCCGTCGCCGGCCAGATGTCCGACAAGAAGACGTCGTTGCCGTCGCTGTCCGTGCCCAGCGGATCGCTCTCGAAGTCGAAGTTCATGGATCCGGCCAGCGCATAGGCGACCACGAGCGGCGGCGACGCGAGATAGTTCATCTTCACGTCGGGGCTGATGCGACCCTCGAAGTTACGGTTGCCCGAGAGCACCGCGGTCACCGCGAGATCGTTGTCGTTGATCGCCGTGGAGACCTCTTCGATGAGCGGACCCGAGTTGCCGATGCAGATCGTGCATCCGTAGCCGACCGTGTAGAACCCGAGGCCTTCGAGGGCCTTGTCCAACCCGGACTTCTCGTAGTAGTCCGTGACGACTTTCGAACCGGGCCCGAGGGTGGTCTTGACCCACGGCTTGCTCTTCAGGCCCTTGTCGAGCGCCTTCTTCGCGAGGAGCCCAGCGGCGATCATGACCGACGGGTTCGAGGTGTTGGTGCACGAGGTGATCGCCGCCAGCGCGACGGAGCCGTGGTCGAGCGTGAAGGACGCGCCGTCGGCGGTGGTCACCGGTGAGGGCTTGGAGGCGACCTTGGGCGCGTGCGAGCGGTGGTGGTGCTCGTGCTCGCTCTCGGAATCCTCCGGGCTCAGTCCGGGCGGGTCCGATGCGGGGAAGGACTCGGAGATCGTGAGGTCGACCAGATCGTGGTCGACGTCGGCGTAGTTGGTGAGATCCTTCTCGAACTGCTCCTTCGCCTCGGCCAGCAGGATGCGGTCCTGCGGACGCTTCGGGCCGGCGATGGACGGGACGACGGTCGACAGGTCGAGCTCCATGTACTCGCTGAAGGCGGGTTCGCGCGAGGGATCGTGCCACAGCGACTGCTGCTTCGCGTACTGCTCGACCAGCGAGACGGCCTGTTCGTCGCGACCCGTCAGCCGCAGGTAGTCCAGGGTCACATCGTCGACGGGGAACATCGCCGCCGTCGAGCCGAACTCCGGGCTCATGTTGCCGATCGTCGCACGGTTGGCCAGGGGAACCGATCCGACACCGTCGCCGTAGAACTCCACGAACTTCCCGACGACGCCGTGCTTGCGCAGCATGTCGGTGATCGTGAGCACGACGTCGGTGGCGGTGACGCCCGCGGGGATCTCTCCGGTGAGCTTGAAGCCGACGACGCGCGGAATGAGCATCGACACGGGCTGGCCGAGCATCGCGGCTTCGGCTTCGATGCCACCGACGCCCCAACCGAGCACGCCGAGGCCGTTCACCATCGTGGTGTGGGAGTCGGTGCCGACACACGTGTCGGGGTAGGCCCGCAGCACGCCGTCGACGCTGCGGTCGTAGATGACCTTCGCCAGGTGCTCGATGTTCACCTGGTGCACGATGCCGGTCCCCGGCGGCACGACCTTGAAGTCGTCGAAGGCGGTCTGGCCCCAGCGCAGGAACTGGTAGCGCTCGCCGTTGCGCTGATACTCGATCTCGACGTTGCGCTCCAGCGCGTTCTCGGAGCCGAAGAGGTCCGCGATGACGGAGTGGTCGATCACCATCTCGGCGGGCGAGAGCGGGTTGATCTTCTTCGGATCCCCTCCCAGAGCCGTCACGGCCTCGCGCATGGTGGCCAGGTCCACGATGCACGGCACACCGGTGAAGTCCTGCATGACCACGCGCGCCGGAGTGAACTGGATCTCCGTGTCGGGCTCCGCCTGAGGGTCCCATCCGCCCAGCGCTTCGATCTGCGCCTTCGTGACGTTGGCGCCGTCCTCGGTGCGCAGGAGGTTCTCCAGAAGCACCTTCAGGCTGAACGGCAGCTTCTCGTACCCGGGAACGGTGTCGATGCGGAAGATCTCGTAGTCGGTGCTGCCGACCGTCAGGGTGCTCTTGGCACCGAAGCTGTCAACTGTGGACACGTCCGTCTCCTTCGTCGCCGGCGGGCCCCGGGTATGGGACCGGCTTCCCCATCTTCGCCCCTCACGCGCGTGCGTGACCAGCAAGGCGGACCTTACTCAGGGGCACGTATTTATCTCGATGTCGAGATAAATACTATCACCGGACCGACTGACGGTGGAGCGCTCGCACGGCCAACCAGGTGACAGCGAGCATCGGTGCGAACAGCGGCAGTCCCATGACGAGCTTCAGCGTTCCGAGCGCCGTCACCTCGCCGGCGAAGTAGAGCGGCAGCTGCACGGCCAGGCGCGCGGCGAACAGCGCCGCCCACGCGATCGCCAGCCAGAAATAGACGCGCCGCTTGCGTCGATCCTTGCGCCACGCGGTGCCTTCGCCGAGGAGGAACCCCGCGGCGAGTCCGATCAGCGACCACCCGGCCAGCGCCGAGATCAGCAGCGCCGAGCCGTAGACCGCATTGGTCACGAACCCCGGAACGAAGTTGTTGCTCGCATCTCCGGTGAGCAGAGCGAACGCCGCCGCGACCACGGCCGCGACGAGACCCCCCACCGCGGCCGTGACCGGCTGCCGGGCGAGCAGGCGCGCCGCCGTGAAGACAGCCGCCACACCGACCGACAGGCCGAGGGAGAGCCAGAGATCGCCGTCGCCGGAGTCCGGATCGATCGTGATGGTGAAGACCACGATGAACACCAGCCCCGGGAGCACCGATTCGAGGATGCCCCGCACACCGCCCATCGCCCGCCAGACGACGTGACCGGTCGACGCCTCCTCAGCGGGATCGATGCCCGCGCGCCGCGCAGCCTGCCCGAGGGCCGCCCCGATGGCGTCCGGAGCCGAAGGTCCCTTCGCGTCGGCCGACCCGGTCGCCGTCTTCTCCTGCGGCTCGGACTCGTCGGGCGCGGCGGTGCTCTCGCCGGTCACGCAGAACCCGGCGTGGCCGGCATCTTGAGGGGGATGAGGTCGCGCGGCGGCATCGGAGAGCCCCCTCGCACCACCACGATCGACCGGAACAGGTCCTCGACCTTCGCCGCCGCACCCGCGTCGGCGGCGCCGGCTCCCCCGATGACGCCGCGCAGGAACCAGCGCGGACCGTCGACACCGATGAATCGGGCGAGTCGCTTGCCCGTCGACCCGTCCGCCGCCGAAACCGGCACCTCGGCCAGCAGCTCGTGACCCAGCGGACCTTCGCGCTCCTCGACGCGACCGCCCTGGGTGCGTACCTGCTCACGGATCTGTTCCCGCGTCTCGTCCCACAGGCCGCTCGAGCGCGGCGCGGCGAAGGGCTGCACCTGGAGCGTCGATTCGGCGTAGTCCAGCCCGACGGCGACGATGCGCTTGGTCTGCTCCTCGACCTCCAGGCGCAGGTTCAGACCCTCCCGCGGCAGGATCTTGATGCCGCCCAGGTCGATGTACGGGCGGACCGGATTGGCCTCGCTGTCATCGAAGGGTCCCGAGGTCGCGCGGTCGACGGGAGTGGATTCGGTCATGAGGATGCTCCATCCTTCTGGTAGCCCGTCGAGCCGAAGCCGCCGTCGCCCCGGGTGCTGTCGGGCAATTCGTCCACCGGCACGAACCGCACCGGCGGGATCGGCATCACGATCAGCTGCGCGATGCGGTCGCCCTCCCGGATCGTGTAGGGCTCTCGTGGGTCGGTGTTCAGCAACGCGACCTTGACCTCGCCCCGGTAGCCGGCATCCACCGTGCCCGGCGCGTTCACCACCGTGATGCCGTGCTTCGACGCCAGGCCGCTGCGCGGAACGACGAATCCGACGTGACCGTCCGGAAGTGCGATGCGGACGCCGGTGCCGACCAGCGCGCGCTCACCGGGCTCGAGGCGCACCGCCTCGGCGGCCACCAGATCGGCTCCGGCATCGCCGGGGTGCGCGTAGAGCGGGGCCTCACGGGCCATAATGAGGACATCCACCGATTCGGTCACGCAACGAGGGTAATGCAGAACAGAGCTGTCGACGTCGGCGCGGAAGGCGCCGTGAACTATCGCGAGCGTCTGAGCCCGTCGCTGTGGAGCCTGGTCGCCGCCGCGCTCGCGGGGCCGATGGCAGCCCTCGTGTTCGTCCCGGTGGACACCACGCTCGCGCTCGCGGCGGGCGCCGTCGTCGGACTCGGATCCGTCGCGGTCTGGATCGTCCTGTCGCCCCGGATCGAGGTGACGGGCGGGCGCCTTCGCGCCGGCCGCGCGCACATCGACGCGTGCCATCTCGGCGCCCCCGTCGCACTCACCGGCGAGGATGCCCGCCAGGCCCGTGGCCCCGGTCTTCATCCGCGCGCGTGGCATCTGCTGCGCGGAGGCATCCACGGCGTCGTCGTGATCCCGATCGATGATCCCGACGATCCGGTTCCCGCGTGGTACCTCTCCTCGCGGACACCCGACCGCCTGGCCGCGGCGGTGCGGCGGGCCTCGGCTACGAGCACTCCGTGCAGATGAAGCCGATCGCCTCTTCGTGATCGACCTGCGAGCGGTGCTTGACGAGGAAGCAGCTCATGCAGGTGAACTCGTCCTGCTGCGGCGGGAGGACCACCACATCCAGCTCGAGATCGGACAGGTCGGCGCCCGGCAGTTCGAAGCCCGAGGGGTTGTCGGAGTCCTCGACGTCGACCGATCCCGACATCTTGTCGGGCACGCGCTCCTTGAGCGCTTCGATCGACTCGCTCTCGTCTTCGGACTTGCGCGGAGCGTCGTAATCAGTAGCCATTCGTGACGGTCTCTACTTCCCAGAAGATTGCTGTGTGCCCATCGGGGCGGCGTTAGTTTGCACGACCGCTCCGGATTTCGCAAATGCGGATCACGGCCGGCGCGCTCGGGGTCGAACTCGCGGCGCGCCCGCGATATTCCCAGCGCCGGCGAACCGCTGTGTCAGCATGGGCGACGTACGCCGAACCGGAGAGGCGATTGGCATGGAACAGCTCAGAGTGATCGGCACCGAAGACGACCGTCTCGTCGTCGCGACCGAGGCCGGAGATCGCTTCGCGCTCGCCCTCGACGACGTGCTGCGGGCCGAGCTCCGCCGCGTCAGACGCGAGTCGGATGCCCCCGAGAAGCGGGCGAGTCCGCGGGAGATCCAGTCGCACATCCGCGCCGGCCTGTCGACCAAGGAGGTCGCAGACCTGCTGGGGCTGCGTGTCGAAGATGTGCAGCGCTTCGAGCGTCCGGTGCTCGCCGAGCGCGAGCACATCGTCGGACAGGCTCTGGCCGTCCCCGTCCTGATGGGCTCCGAACTCGACCACGATGCGCACGTGAGCTTCGGCACCGCCGTGCGGGCGAAGCTCGCCGAGGCGGGTGCCGGCGGCGAGCGATGGACGAGCTGGAAGGAGCAGAGCGGATGGGTCGTGAAGCTCGAGTTCACCTCCGCGGGGATCGAGCACGACGCGCGATGGGGCTTCGATCCGCGGCGGTCCACCCTGTCGCCGCAGAACGGCGATGCCGTTCAGCTCTCCCGCCAGGGCTCGCTCCCCGAGGGGCTCATCCCGCGCCTCCGCGCGCTCGACAACGCCGGCAAGGACGAGTCACGCTTCGACAGCGGAGCGTTCGGCCCGCGCCGGGTGCCCGACGCCGAAGCCGAAGCCTCCGCGCCGGCGGCGTCGAGCACCCCGGCCACCGCGCAGGCCGTGCGTCAGGCCGCGACCAAGCGCGCAACCGACCCGGAGGTCACAACCTCGGCCGAGACCGCCGATCTCCTCGAGGCGCTGCGTCGACGCCGGGGGCAGCGGGAGCCGCTGCCCGAACCCGAAGACGACCGATCGGATCCGAACGCTCCCGTGGCACTCTTCGACGCCCTCGAGCCCGGCTATGAATCATCCGAGGACGAGCCCGTCGCATCCGACGACGAGATCGACGATCGCACGATCGTCATCGCCGAAGGAGCGGGGCGGCGCAAAGGCCGCACGTCGATGCCCTCGTGGGATGAGATCGTCTTCGGCGCGCGCACCGACGACTGACCTCATCGGGCGAAGGCTCCGAGTCGGATGAGGGGGACGGTGCGTTCCTCCGACGTCAGCGATCCGTGCTGACCGACCATCTTCTGCGACGACGTGTCCGTGACCCGATCGTCGTAGTAGGCAATGCTCTGTCGCGCCGCGACGAGGACGTCGCCGATCCGGGGCCGAACGACGTCGTCGACCGTCCCGAACAGTCCTGCTGCGATCGCCTCATCGCGTGTGAGCACCCACGACCGGGATGACTCGGACGACCTCCACCTCTCCGCGAGGTGATCCGCCGCGCCGCTCTCCGCATACAGATGCACCATCCTCGGCTCGCCACCGACGTGCCGCAGTCCTTCGGTGAGAGCCCCCTCACCGAACAGCACGTGTCGGTGACGGGGCACGTCGATCATGCCGTGGTCGGAGGTGACGACCAGACCGGTGTCGGGTCGGAGCCGTCGAGCCATTCTCACCACGGCCGCATCCACGCGCTCGAGCATCGCCGACCACTCGTCCGACTCCCAGCCCGCGCGGTGGCCGACGACATCGAGGTCGGGGGCGTAGAGGTAGACGAGTGCACCGGGGTTTCGGCCGGCGACGTCCGCGGCGAGGTCCACCCTCTCGTCGAGGTCGTCGACGCCGATGACCTCCGCACCACGCGTTGTCGACTGCGTGAAACCGGTCGTCGCGTACTCGGCGCGGGTGACGACGAAACACGCGCGCCCGGACGCGGACTCGCGCTCGAGAATCGGACGCGCCCGCTGCCAGTCCGCGGGCAGGTCGTCCTGCTCCCAGCCGCGCAGCTGGTTCGCGATGCGGTCTGCACCGGGAACCAAGGCGCGGTAGCCGACCATGCCGCTCCTGCCCGGAGGCTCGCCCGTCAGCAGCGCTGTCAGAGCGGCCGCCGTCGTGGAGGGGAACACCGTCTGCGCAACATCCCGCCGCCCCGTGGCCGCGGCGAGGAAACGCGCATGCCCCGCCCGCGCCGTGAGGTTCGCGGCACCGAGACCGTCCAGGAGGAAGATCACGACGCTGCGCGCCGGCGCGAACCACGTCGACTCCCCCGCCATGGCGGCGATCGACTCCGGCAGCACTCCGGTGAGGCTCCGTGCGCGCGGCGACGGGCCGGGTAGGCTCGTGGACATCCCGGCCAGTCTCCCACACGGGTGAAACGGCCATCGATCGTCCCCTCCACGAGGCCCTCACCCTTCATGCCCCGCACCGACTCCGCACCGCAGCCCGAAGAACGCATCGAAGACGTCGACGTCTCCGCAGAGATGCAGGGGTCTTTCCTCGAGTACGCGTACTCGGTGATCTACTCGCGCGCGCTCCCGGATGCGCGGGACGGACTCAAGCCGGTGCAGCGGCGCATTCTCTACCAGATGGCCGAACTCGGACTGCGACCGGACCGCGGGCACGTCAAGAGCGCGCGTGTCGTCGGCGAGGTGATGGGAAAGCTGCACCCGCACGGCGACGCCGCGATCTACGACGCTCTCGTGCGCCTGGCACAGCCCTTCTCCCTGCGCGTTCCCCTCGTCGACGGCCACGGCAACTTCGGCTCCCTCGACGACGGCCCCGCCGCCGCGCGCTATACGGAAGCCCGCCTCGCGCCGGCCGCGCTCGCCCTCACCGAGCACCTCGACGAAGACGTCGTGGACTTCATCCCGAACTACGACGGCCAGTTCCAGCAGCCCGAGGTCCTGCCGGCGGCCTTCCCCAACCTCCTCGTCAACGGCGCTTCCGGCATCGCCGTGGGCATGGCCACGAACATGGCCCCCCACAACCTCATCGAGGTCGTGGCCGCGGCGACGCATCTGCTGGAGAACCCCGACGCGACGGTCGACGAACTGATGGAATTCGTTCCGGGTCCCGACCTCCCGTCCGGCGGGATCATCGTCGGGCTCGACGGGATCAAGGACGCCTACACGAATGGCCGCGGCTCGTTCCGCACGCGTGCGAAGACCTCCATCGAGCCGGTCGGCCCGCGCCGTACCGGCATCGTCGTCACCGAGCTTCCCTACCTCGTCGGTCCCGAACGCGTCATCGAGAAGATCAAGGATGCCGTCACCGCGAAGAAGCTGCAGGGCATCGCCGACGTGAACGACCTCACCGACCGTCGGCACGGGCTGCGGCTGGTCATCGGCATCAAGACCGGGTTCGATCCCAAGGCCGTGCTCGAGCAGCTCTACCGACTGACCCCTCTCGAGGACAACTTCAGCTTCAACAACGTCGCACTCGTCGAGGGACAGCCTCAGACGCTCGGGCTCCGCGACCTGCTCCGCGTCTACCTCGAGCATCGCATCTCGGTGGTCACGCGCCGCAGCCGCTACCGGCTGGAGCGCAAGAGGGAGCGCTTGCACCTCGTGGAGGGGCTGCTCATCGCGATCCTCGACATCGACGAGGTCATCCAGGTCATCCGCACCTCCGATGACGGCGACCAGGCTCGCACCCGGCTCATCGACGTCTTCGACCTCTCTCAGCCACAGGCGGAGTACATCCTCGAACTGCGCTTGCGTCGGCTCACCAAGTTCAGCCGCATCGAACTGGAGGGCGAGCGGGACCAGCTGAAGACCGACATCGCCGCCCTCGAGGAGCTGCTGGCCAGCGACGCCCTGCTCCGCGCCCAGGTCGCCAGAGAGCTCCGGACCGCCGCCGACATGTTCGGCACCCCGCGGCGCACGATGCTGCTGAACGGCGGGCCCGTGCAGCCGCGTTCGCGAAAGGCCGCTCCCGCCGATCTGCAGATCGCGGACACGCCCTGCCGCGTCTTTCTGTCGACGACCGGCCGCATGGTGCGGGCCGATCTCGATCCCGACGTCGGCGGCGGGGGTCTCGTCGCCCCCACCCGTCGGTCCTCGCACGATGCCGTTCGCTCCGGAGTCGACGCCACGACCCGTGGCGACGTCGGCGCGGTGACCTCCCTCGGTCGACTGGTGCGGTTCTCCCCCGTCGACCTGCCCTCCGTCCCCGGGAATTCCGTCGCTCTCGCCGCCGGCGCACGCGTCGATCAGTATCTGCCGCTCGGAAAGGACGAGAAGGTCGTGGCGCTCGTGTCGCTCGCCGACGACCCGCCCCTGGCCCTCGGCACGGCCGCCGGGATCGTCAAGCGCGTCTCGGCCGCCGAGATCGCCGCGAAGCCCGACGTGGAGATCATCGCCCTGAAGGACGGAGATCGCGTCATCGGCGCCTCGGCCGCCCCTGATGGGTCGGAGCTCGTCTTCGTGACCACCGATGCGCAGCTGCTGCGATTCGAGGCCTCCAGCGTGCGGCCCCAGGGACGCTCCGCAGGCGGGATGTCCGGCATCCGTCTCGCCGACGGACAGCGCGCCATCTTCTTCGGCGTCGTCGCTGCGACGACGGAGACCGTCGTCGTCACCGTCGCCGGCAGCGCCGACGCCCTCGCCGGTGCCGACGCCGGCTCCGCCAAGGTCTCGGCCTTCACGGAGTTCCCCGCGAAGGGCCGGGCGACCGGCGGAGTGCGTTCGCAGCGCTTCGTGCGCGGTGAGGATGCGTTGACCGTCGCGTGGGTCGGTGACGATCCGCGCGCGGTGGGACCCGAGGGGGCGACACGCGCGCTGCCGCCGTCGGGAGCGAAGCGAGACGGCTCCGGCACGCCGCTCGATGCCGCCGTCGGGTCCATCGGGACGGGCGTTCGCTGAACCGTCCGCGCCGGCGCCGAGCCCTGCGTCAGGCGTCGATGCGCTCGCGTCCCAGCCGATCGCTGGATTCCACGATGAACTCTCGGCGGGGGGCGACCTCGTTTCCCATGAGGAGTTCGAACACGGTGGCCGCCGCTTCCGCGTCGGTCAGCTGCACACGTCGGAGCATGCGTCCGGATCGATCCATGGTCGTCGACGCCAGCTGCTCCGCATCCATCTCGCCGAGGCCCTTGTAGCGCTGGATCGGCTCCTGCCACTTCTTCCCCGCTTTGCGCAGCTTCGCCAGCAGCGCGTGCAGCTCCTTCTCGGAGTAGGTGTAGATCGTCTCGTTCGGCTTCGACCCGGGATGCTGCACCACGACGCGGTGCAGCGGCGGAACCGCGGCGAAGACGCGTCCCTCCTCGATGAGCGGGCGCATGTAGCGGAAGAAGAGCGTCAGCAGAAGCGTGCGGATGTGCGCACCGTCGACGTCGGCGTCGCTCATGAGGATGATCTTTCCGTAGCGCGCGACGGAAAGATCGAACGATCGGCCCGAGCCGGCGCCGATGACCTGGATGATCGAGGCGCACTCGGCGTTGGAGAGCATGTCGCTGACCGACGCCTTCTGGACGTTCAGGATCTTGCCGCGGATCGGCAGAAGCGCCTGGTACTCGCTGTTGCGCGCCAACTTGGCTGTCCCCAGAGCCGAGTCGCCCTCGACGATGAACAGTTCCGAGTCATTCACGTCGTTGCTGCGGCAGTCCACCAGCTTCGCGGGGAGCGAGGAGGACTCGAGCGCGTTCTTCCGGCGCTGCGTCTCCTTGTGCGTTCGGGCCGAGATGCGCGCCTTCATCTCGGAGACGATCTTCTCCATGAGCTGCGATGTCTGCGACTTGTCATCCCGCTTGGTGGACGCGAAGCGCTCCTGCAGCCCCTTGCTCACCACGCTCGAGACGATCTGGCGCACGGCCGGGGTTCCGAGCACCTCCTTGGTCTGCCCCTCGAACTGCGGTTCGGGCAGGCGTACGGTCAGGACGACCGTGAGGCCGGCGAGGATGTCGTCCTTCTCGAGCTTGTCGTTGCCCACTTTCAGACGACGGGCGTTGGCCTCGATCTGAGCCCGCACGACCTTCAGCAGGCCCTGCTCGAAGCCCTGCTGATGCGTGCCGCCCTTCGGCGTGGCGATGATGTTCACGAAGCTGCGCCCGACGGTCTCGTAGCCGGTGCCCCAGCGCACCGCGACGTCGACCTCGCACGTGCGCTCGACCTCGGTCGGCACCATGGCTCCGGTCGGCTGCAGGACGGGGACCGTCTCGGTGAAGGTTCCTTCTCCCTGAAGGCGCCACGTATCGGTCACGGGCGCGTCCGGGGCGAGGAACTCCGCGAACTCCGAGATGCCGCCGTCGTATCGAAAGCTCGTCTCTCGCGGCTCCTCGCCGCGCTGATCACGGATGACGATCTCGAGGCCCGGCACGAGGAAGGCGGTCTGCCGCGCGCGCTGCTCCAGCTCCTCGACAGCGAAGGTGGCATCCTTCGTGAAGATCTGGGTGTCGGCCCAATAGCGGATCCGGGTTCCTGTGACCCCCTTGGGCGCCTTGCCGACGTGACGAAGCCGGCTGCTTTGCTCGTAAGGCGAGAAGGCGCTGTCGGGGGAATCGCCGGCGAACTCCCCCGGCTCGCCGCGATGAAAGGACATGGCCCACGTCTTTCCGCCACGGTCCACCTCGACATCGAGTCGCTCCGACAGGGCGTTCACGACAGACGCGCCGACCCCGTGCAGACCCCCCGAGGACGCATACGAGCCGCCCCCGAACTTGCCTCCGGCGTGGAGCTTCGTGAAGACGACCTCGACGCCGGAGAGCCCGGTCCGCGGTTCCGCGTCGACCGGGATGCCGCGCGCCCGGTCGACCACCTCCACGCTGCCGTCGCGATGGAGGATCACGTCGATCCGCTCGCCGTGACCGCCGAGGGCCTCGTCGACGGAGTTGTCGATGATCTCCCACAGGCAATGCATCAGACCGCGCGAATCGGTGGAGCCGATGTACATCCCGGGGCGTTTCCGCACCGCTTCGAGGCCTTCGAGAACCTGCAGGTGGTGGGCGGAGTACTCGGCAGTCACAGCGTCCAAGGATATCCCCGGCACCACCGCGCGCCGGGGTGACACACGAGCGAACCCGCGTCCGTACGCGGTGAGCGAACTGTGACCTTCTCGCGGCATTCTCGAAACAAAGCCGTGGTTGTCTTATACGACACGATCGATCGACCGTTCGAGGAGGGACCGACATGAGCTCGATTTCGACACCCACCGACCCGGCCGCCGTCCTCGACTACCGTCTGACGGCGGCGGACCGATGCGACTCCTGCGGAGCGCAGGCCTATATCGCCGCAGAGGTCAACGGCAGCGAACTGCTGTTCTGCGCGCACCACGGGCGCAAGTACGAGGACAAGCTGCGCGAAGTCGCCACGTCATGGCACGACGAGACAGCGCGCCTCGTCGACGAGGACTGACGAAGCCCGCGCGACGCCGTCCGGGATCAGCCCGCTCAGGCCGGGCGGACGATTCCGAGCGGCGTCGACTGGTGCCCCTGTCCGAGCGGATTGTCGGACAGGATCGCCACCAGGCGCCGCTCCTCGTCGCGAGACAACGTGGAGCCGAGGACGTTGCCACCGATGTCGTTGATGTCGACCACCGCGACCTGCGCGGGGATCCCCAGCAGACCCTGCAGCTGGACGGCGACGTCGCCAGGTCGCTCTGGGCCGAGGACGACCGCCCTGTTGTAGGGCGGGATCGTCCCGGGGGTCGGACCGTCGATCGCGCGTGCCTTATCGCCGGCGATGCGATAGAAATCGCCGCGACGTCCGACGAGCTTCGTCACCGCTGAGACGCCCGCCGCAAACAGGATGCGCAGGGTTCCGCATTCTCGGAGCGCCATCTCCATGGTTTCCGGCATGCCCAGGCCGATGCCGTACGGCGTCCGCACAACGAACCGCGACAAGAGACGCGCGAGCCGGCGCGGCCTGATCTCCTCGAGGGGGTAGGACCGCCCCTGGGTGATCGCCACGATCTTCTCGGTGACGAAGAGGATGTCGCCCTCGCGCACCACGCCCGCCGCATACTCGCGGATGAACTCCTCGAGATCATCGCCGGGCATCACGACGCGCGTGCGAATCGGGATGCGGGCGAAGGCCTCCCCGTCGATCGTGGTCGTGAGGGCCTTGCCGTCGTTCGGCGCGTCGCTCACTCGAGGTAGTCCCGCAGCGACTGCGAGCGCGAGGGGTGACGCAGCTTGGCCATCGTCTTGGATTCGATCTGGCGGATGCGCTCACGCGTGACACCGAAGGTGTCGCCGATCTGATCCAGCGTCTTGGGCTGTCCGTCACCCAGGCCGAAGCGCATGCGGATCACACCCGCCTCGCGCTCCGAGAGCGAGTCCAGCAGCGACTCCAGCTGACGCTGCAGCATCGTGAAGCCGACCGCGTCAGCGGGGACGACCGCCTCGGTGTCCTCGATGAGGTCACCGAATTCGCTGTCACCATCTTCGCCGAGCGGGGTGTGCAGCGAGATCGGCTCGCGGCCGTACTTCTGCACCTCGATGACCTTCTCCGGGGTCATGTCCAACTCCTTGGAGAGCTCTTCCGGAGTCGGCTCGCGGCCGAGGTCCTGCAGCATCTGGCGCTGCACTCGCGCGAGCTTGTTGATGACCTCCACCATGTGGACGGGGATGCGGATCGTGCGGGCCTGGTCGGCCATGGCTCGAGTGATCGCCTGACGGATCCACCACGTCGCGTAGGTGGAGAACTTGAAGCCCTTGGTGTAATCGAACTTCTCCACCGCGCGGATGAGACCGAGGTTCCCCTCCTGGATCAGATCCAGGAACTGCATGCCTCGACCCGTGTAGCGCTTGGCGAGCGACACGACCAGGCGGAGGTTTGCACCCAGCAGGTGGCTCTTGGCGCGCTGCCCGTCGCGGGCGACCCATTGCAGGTCGAGCCCGAGCTGCGAGGACTTCTCGGCCGCCGACATGTTCGACAGCTTCTCCTCCGCGAACAGGCCGGCCTCGATCCGCATCGCCAGCTCGACCTCTTCGGCCGCGTTCAGGAGCGGGACCTTGCCGATCTGCTTCAGGTAGTCCTTGACGGGATCCGCTGTCGCGCCGGTGATCTGCGTGGAGTAGATCGGCACGTCTTCGTCGTCGTTCGACGAGATGACGATGGCGCCGGTGGGCAGCGGCTCTGCGGCACTCTTCTTGGCTTCCGAGGCGCCGTCCGAGCCCTTCTTGCCGGACTTCGCGTCGCCCTCATCGCCGTCGTCGTCGGCGTCGTCCTCCGCCGAGGTGTCGTCGCCGTCCTCGATGTCCTCGGCGTCGACCTCGTCGTCGTCGATCTCATCGTCGTTGTCGACGGACTTCGACGAGGCCGTCTTCGAGGCGTTCTTCGCGGAGCGGCTGCCGGACTTCTTGGCGGTCGCCTTCGTCGCCGGCTTCTTCGCGGGCGTCTCCTCGACGATCTCTTCGGCCTCGGTGTCCTTCGCTCGCGTTGCGCGGGTGCTGGTCTTCGTGCCTGTGGTCACGTTTCGCCTTTCACCGGCGGACGCGTGTCGACGCCCCCCGGTCGATTTCGGACACTAGTAAGACCCTTGTCAAGTCCCGCACACCGAGAGGCATGCAGTCGACGTGACAACGGGTCGCTCCATCCATTGTCTCACATTCCGCGGCGGCACTTGACCCGCAGCGGGCGACACCTGTATGGCAACGTGCCGACCGACGCGACTATTCCCTCACGCGCCGAATCGGTCGTCGTCGCCCGAGGGTCGGTTGGCGAGGAAGCGCTCGAGCTCCGCCGCCAGCTCGTCCGCGCTGGGAAGGTCCCCGGTGTGGATGATCGGCGTCGCCTGCGTCGAGCCGGCCATGTAGGCGTCGTACCGCTCTTCCAGGTTCTCGACCATGCGAGACAGGTCCTCGCTGCCGGCGACCTGCTCTTCGACCTTCTCGAGATACTCGCGGTTCTCGTCGCGGAGCGAGTCGCCGGAGAAGACGAGGCCGGTCGCGACGGTGATCGCATCAAGGGCGGCCAGAGCGGAGGCCGGATACTCCGTGTCGCCGAGATAGTGGGGAACGAGTAGCACGAAACCCGCGACGGCGGCGCCGCCTTCGGCGAAGCGGTACTCGAGCAGGTGTCCGACCGTCGCCGGCACCTGCGTGGTCGGCTTCCAGACCGAATGCGCCTCCGTCAGCTCGCGCCGCGTGCCGCTCACCGTGGTTCCGATGGGCCGCGTGTGCGGGACGGGCATCGGGATGGCGTGCACCCACGTGACCGTGGACACGGCGAACTCCTCGGCCAGTGCCAGGATCGCGGAGGCGAAGGCCTCCCACGCGAAGTCCGGCTCATAGCCGGCCAGCATCAGGAACGGCGAGCCCAGCGCGTCGTGTCCGAGTGACAACTCCAGCCGCGGGGGTCGGTAGTCGGCGAGGTGATCCTGATCGAACGCGACGACGGGTCGCCGCGCGCGGTAATCCAGCAGGATGTCGTTGGTGAAGACCGCGACCGGAGTCGGGTCGATCTCATCCCGCAGGTACTCGATCGTGCGTGACAACGCACTGCCGGCGTCGGTGAAGCCGGTGAGGGCGATGACCAGCGGCAGTCCCCGGGGGATGGGAGGCACAGAGGCCGAACGCTCGAACAGCGACGAGGACAGGGGCATCTGTCCATGCTACGAGGCGAGCGCCGACCGTCGGCGTACCCCGTCCCGCTCACAGCGAACACGCGCATCCCTAGGATGGGACCATGTCGTTCCCCGACCTCGAGTTCCGAACCAGTCCGATCCGAGAGTCCGACGCCGAAGCGATCCTTCTGGCGCTCCCCCCGCTCGACGATGCCGCCGACGCTCTGGCCGAATGGCCCGGCCTGCACGGCGCGCTGGAGGCGGTCGGGTTCACCGGTGCGCGATCGTCCTATCTGCGCGTCGCCGCGCCAGAGGCGACGCGGCTCCCGCTCGCGGTCGTCGGCACCGGTACGTCCCCCGGGGAACAGGATGTGCGTGCCGCCGTCGGCGCGGGAGTCCGCTCCCTCACCGGCTTCGACACGGTCGCCGTCGCGGCTCCCGCGTTCCAGGGGTGGCGTGCCGTGGCCGAAGGCGCCACGCTCGGCGGCTATCGCTTCGACTCCTATAAGAGCACTCCGCCGCCGGCACGCGCCGCGACCGTCGTCGTGCACGGCGAGACCCGTCCCGACCGTGGAGAACTCGAGGCCGTACGCGCCGATGCCGAGGCGATGGCGCTGGTGAAGGATCTGTCCACGATGCCCGCCGATCGCCTCGGCCCGGCGGACTTCGCCGACCGGACGCGCGAGTGCGTCGCGGGCCTGCCGGTGTCTGTCGACGTCTTCGACGAGACCGACCTCGAAGAGGGCGGATTCGGCGGCATCCTCGGTGTCGGACGCGGATCATCGAGGCCGCCGCGACTCGTGCGTGTGGACTACTCGCCGGCGGATGCGGCGGCCCACGTCGCGGTCGTCGGCAAGGGCATCACGTTCGACACCGGTGGACTCTCGCTCAAACCACCCGCTTCGATGGTGGGGATGAAGTACGACATGTGCGGCGCGGCCACCGCGCTCGCCGTCGTACGGGCCCTTGCTCGCGTCGGGGCGCCGGTACGCGCGACGGCGTGGCTCTGCCTCGCCGAGAACATGCCCTCGGGCTCGGCCACGCGACCCGGCGACGTCCTGACGATGCGGGACGGCTCGACCGTCGAGGTGCTGAACACCGACGCCGAGGGACGCCTGGTCCTGGCGGACGGTCTCGCCGCCGCGAGTGCCGAGAGCCCCGACCTCATCGTCGATGTCGCGACGCTGACGGGCGCGATATCCGTCGCCCTGGGGAACCGGCACACCGGGGTGATGGGCGATGACACCGCCGTGGCCCGCTTCCTCGCGGATGCGGCGACGACCGGCGAGGACGCGTGGCAGCTCCCGCTTCCCGAGCACATGGAGGAGGAGCTCGACTCGCCCGTCGCCGACATGCAGAACGCGAAGATCGGCGACCCGGCGGGCGGTTCGCTCTTCGCCGGCCTGTTCCTGCGTCGCTTCGTGGGTCGCGCGAGCGATGCCGAGGACGCTCCGCGCATTCCCTGGGTCCACCTGGACATCGCCGGCAGCGGCTGGCACAAGGGCGGTGGGTACGGATTCACCGACAAGGGCGCGACCGGCGCGACGGTGCGCGCGCTGATCCGCTTCGTGGCCGGAACGACGCGCTGATGGCCGTGCACGAGGCCGACCTCGTCGTGCTGGGCGGCGGATCCGGCGGCTACGCGGCCGCCCTTCGCGCCGCGGAACTGGGATCCTCCGTCGTCATCGTCGAGAAGGACAAGCTCGGCGGGACCTGCCTGCACCGCGGCTGCGTGCCGACCAAGGCGCTCCTGCACGCCGGGGAGGTCGCCGACAACACCAGGGACGCAGCGGCAGTCGGGGTGCGAGCGACGTGGGAGGGCGTGGACGTCCCCGCTCTCACGGCGTATCGCGAGGCGATCGTCGCGAAGAAGCACAAGGGCCTGCAGGGCCTGATCGCCGCCCGCGGAATCACCGTCGTCCACGGCGCCGGCACCCTCGAGCAGGGGCCGGCAGTGCGGGTAGGCGACGACCTCTACCGCGGTCGCGATGTCGTCGTCGCGACCGGCTCGTACACGCGCACGCTCCCCGGCATCGACATCGGCGGGCGAATCCTCGGGAGCGAGCAGGCGCTCGAGCTCCCCGAGATCCCCGCGCACGTCGCCGTCCTCGGGGGCGGGGTCATCGGGGTCGAGTTCGCCAGTCTCTGGCGTTCTCTCGGTGCCGACGTGACGGTCATCGAGGCGCTCCCGACGCTCCTGCCCGCCGACGACGAGGTCATCGGCAAGACCCTGGAGCGCGCCTTCCGGCGCCGCGGCATCCGCACTGTCCTCGGAACGCCCGTCTCCGCCGTCACCGCGGACGAGGATCGCGTGGTCGTGCGGCTCGCGGATGACGCGGAGATCACGGCGGACGCCCTGCTGGTGGCGGTGGGCCGCGCGCCCGCGACGGACGGTCTCGGGCTCGAAGCGGCCGGCGTGGGCCTGGATCGCGGGTTCGTCGTCGTCGACGACGATCTCCGCACCGCCGCCGACCACGTCTGGGCGGTGGGCGACATCGTCGCCGGGCCGCAGTTGGCACACCGGGGATTCCAGCAGGGCATCCAGGTCGCCGAGCGGATCGCGGGTCGACGACCCGTGCGCGTCCCGGACGCTCACATCCCCCGCGTGACGTATTCATCGCCGGAGGCGGCGTCGGTCGGACTCACCGAGGCCGCCGCGCGTGCGCTGCACGGTGACGCGATCACCACCTACGAGTACAACCTCGCCGGCAACGCCAAGAGCGAGATCCTCGGAACGGCGGGGATCGTGAAGGTCGTCCGGCACGTCGACGGCCCCGTCGTGGGCATCCACATGGTGGGAGATCGCGTCGGGGAACTCATCGCAGAAGGTCAGCTCATCGTCGGGTGGGAAGCGCACCCCGAGGATGTGACCCCGTTCCTGCACGCGCATCCCACGCAGAGCGAGGCGCTGGGCGAGGCCCTCCTCGCCCTCGCCGGTTCGCCCCTGCACACACTGTGAGCGTTGCGCACGACACCCCCAGCCATCCGACGCCGGCGCGTCGAGGTCATCACTAAGCTAGAAGCAATCGGCATTCCGAAGGAGACAAGCACATGAGCACATCCGTCGTCCTCCCCGCGCTCGGCGAGAGCGTCACCGAGGGGACGGTGACCCGCTGGCTCAAGCAGGTCGGCGACACGATCCAGGAGGACGAGGGTCTTCTCGAGATCTCCACGGACAAGGTCGACACCGAAATCCCCTCGCCGGTCAGCGGCGTCATCGAAGAGATCCTCGTCCAGGAGGACGAAACCGTCGAGGTGGGCGCCGTGCTCGCCAAGATCGGCGACGGCGACGGAGCCCCTTCCGAGGACACGTCGGACGACTCCGCGCAGGCGGAGGCCCCCGCGCAGCCCGAGGCGAAACCTGCGGAAGAGCCCGCAGCCGAGGATTCCGGTCCCGAGCAGGCTGCTCACGACACGAGCACCGCGTCCGACGCGGACGGTAAGGACGTCGTTCTGCCCGAACTCGGCGAGAGCGTCACCGAAGGCACCGTGACCCGCTGGCTGAAGAGCATCGGCGACGACGTGGAGGTCGACGAGCCGCTGCTCGAGATCTCCACCGACAAGGTCGACACCGAGATCCCGTCGCCGTTCGCGGGCACGCTGCAGCAGATCCTGGTGCAGGAGGACGAGACCGTGGCCGTGGGTTCGCCGCTGGCCAAGATCGGCTCGGGCTCCCCTGCACCCGCGGAAGCGCCGTCCGAGGAGTCCGCGCCCGAGGAGCCCGCGTCCGCGGAGGAGACGTCAGCCCCCGAGCCTGCCGAGGAGCCGGCTCCCGCGCCGGCCGCCGAAGAGCAGACCTCCGAGCCGGAGCCCGCTCCCGCTCCCGAGAAGGCTGCCGCCGCACCGTCCGCTTCCGACGACATCTACGTCACGCCTCTGGTGCGCCGTCTCGCGCAGCAGCAGGGCGTCGATCTCGCGAGCGTCACCGGAACCGGCGTGGGCGGACGCATCCGCAAGGAGGACGTTCTGAAGGCGGCGGAGGCCCCGGCGACCCCGACGTCTGCCGCGGAGGCGGCGCCCGTCGAGGTGGAGGTGTCGCCCCTTCGCGGCACCACGCAGCCGATGTCGCGCCTTCGCAAGGTGCTCGCCGAGCGTGCTGTGGCGTCGATGCAGTCGACGGCGCAGCTGACGACGGTCGTGGAAGTCGACGTGACCAAGCTGTCGCAGTACCGCGACCGGGTGAAGAAGGATTTCCAGGCGAAGACCGGGGACAAACTGTCCTTCCTGCCGTTCTTCGCCCTCGCCGCGGCCGAGGCGCTGCAGACGTATCCGATCATCAACTCCACGGTCGACGGCGACAAGATCGTCTACCCCGCCACCGAGAACGTGTCGATCGCGGTGGACACGGAGCGTGGCCTGCTGACGCCCGTGCTGCGCGATGCGGCGAGCAAGAACCTCGCTCAGATCGCGCACGAGATCGCCGACCTCGCCGCGCGCACGCGCGACAACAAGCTCAAGCCCGACGAGCTGGCCGGGGGCACCTTCACGCTCACGAACACCGGCTCTCGCGGCGCCCTGTTCGACACACCGGTGGTGTTCCTGCCTCAGTCGGCGATCCTCGGAACGGGCACTGTCGTCAAGCGCCCCGGCGTGGTGACGGTCGACGGGGCGGAAGCCATCTCGGTGCGGTCGTACGTGTACCTCGCCCTGTCGTACGACCACCGCACCATCGACGGCGCAGACGCGGCCCGTTTCCTCGCGGCGGTCAAGAAGCGCCTCGAGGACGCATCGTTCGAGGCCAACCTCGGCGCCTGATCGCTCGAGACTCATGGCTGCTGTGCGACGTCATGGACGTCACGCAGCAGCCATGAGTCGTCTCTGCGCGCGATGACGACGACCTGATCCGGTGCCTCGGGTCCAGACACGCGAAGCACGGCGACGCCGCCGAAATCATCCAGCACCTCGACGTCGCGCACGCTCGCATCGAGGTCGACGGCGCCGGGCGGAACCGACGTGATCGGCGACCAGTAAACCCCTGCGAGACACTCGGGATCATCGTCACAGCGGATGCGCGCCTCCAGCAGCGCCGCCGTCACGACAGCGAGGTCGTCGTTTGCGGCCACGCCCACGGCGGCGGCCGGAACCGGCGACGTGGTCGCGGTCGACGCGGGGGTGGCCCCCTGATCGACCGGTGCAGTGGCAGGCTCCTCCGCACCGACCGGCCACAGCAATCCGATCGCCACGACGGCACCTGCCGCAGCTCCGGCGAAGAGGAGCGTCGAACGGCGAGAGCGCGCTCCGGTCATCGTTCGGCGCACGCGCTCCACCGTCGCTCCGATCGTGTCCGCGAGGCCGCCGTCGACGTATCGACCGAGGTTCACGAGCACACCGGCACCGTCGGGCTCCTCCGAAGCGGCGAGGTCGGCGGTGACATCCGCGCGAGCCGGCGCGATCGCCGCGGCGGCCGAACGGGGACCGAACCCCACCGTGACCAGGGCCTCCGGCGACGCCGCATCGAACCACTCGTCCTCGAGCCGTCTCGCGGTGCGCTCGTCGACGCCTCCGGCCACGGAAGCCACGGTCCGTTCGACCAACGACGAAAGTCCCCCCTCCCCTTTCCCGAGCTCGGTCAGCACGTCTGCGGAGGCACGCTCCGCTGACGTTGCCGGGTCGCCGGTGAGGGCGAAACCGGGCCGGCCGTCGTCGGTCAACCACCAGGAACCACTGCCCGGCGACGTCACCCCTGCGTCGTCGAGTTCCCGCAGTCCGCGCAGCACACTGACGGCGATCGTGACGCGCTCGCCGTCGGAGAGGAGAGGTCCGCGCCGGGTCAGGAAGGTCATCAGCCTCTCGACGAAGAGCGGGAAGACGGCGTCATGCCCCTCGACCGAGCGCCTGATGTCCGTGGGTACGACCACGTGCGCCGGGTCGCGCAGCGCCCAGCCGGGCCACGTCCGCCCCAGAGCGGCGACCGGAACCACGAGCGCGGGCGCCCCGTCGTCCAGCCGCGCCACCACACCGGGCCACGGCGTGTCGTCGCCGTCGATGCGGCGCACGACCCGCGCTCCCGCGCGCAGGTGGGGCGCGAGGACAGACGAGGGCGGGGTATCGGATGACGGGGCCACGTCTCCCACCGTTCCGTTCGCGAGCATTCGGCGCTCCTCCCGCGTCGCTTCTGTGGAAGGCTCCTCCGCTGCCGCTCCCTGTGGAGGGGAGGACGTGTCCGAACCAGGCTGCGCCCGAAAGGTATCCTGGTCCCATGGCCCGCAGCACCGCTCCGGAGAAGCGACCCGGCTTCTTCTCCCAGCTCCGCACCCTGTTCACCTTCACGCGCAGGGCGTTCCCCTGGTTGCCGTATGTCCTCATCGGCATTCTGGTCGTCGGCGCCGCCGTCGGCGTGGGAATCGGCTTCCTGGTGCAGCCGGTCGCGTGGTGGAGCGTGCTCCTGTGGGCGATCACCGGCCTGATGGCGGGCATTCTCGCCGCCATGATGACCATGACACGTCTGTCGACGAAGGCGATGTACCGCCAGATCGACGGCATGCCCGGTGCGACCGGCCACGTGATCTCGACGTCGCTCGGCCGCAGGTGGCAGGCGAGCGAGATGCCGGTGGGGATCAACCCCAAGACCCAGGAGGCGGTCTATCGCGCGATCGGACGCGGTGGGGTGGTCATCGTCGGCGAGGGCGCGCGCGGGCGCCTGACCCGCCTCGTGGGCGACGAACGATCCAAGATCAAGCGCGTGGCCTCGGGCGTGCCCATCACGGTGCTCTATGTCGGACACGGCGACGACGAGGTGCCGATCGCAAAGCTCGCCCCGACGATCAAGAAGCTCCCGAAGGCGATCGACCGCGCGACCATGGCCGCGGTCATCAAGCGCGTCGACTCGGTCTCGCAGTCGCTCGCCTCGCTCCCGATCCCCAAGGGCATGGACCCCAATCGCGTCCGTGCACCGCGGCCGCGCTGAGGGCAGTCAGGAACGCACGAGGACCGTGCCGGCCGCCTTGTCGTGCAGTCCTCGCTGATCGGCGTCCCAGATCACCGCAGGGATCACCAGAACCAGGAGCACCGTCCGCACGATCGGGCGCCACAGTCCGACCCAGGCACCGTCGATCCGGGTGAGACGCAGTCCGAGGATGCGATGACCGGGGCTGCCCTGCAGCATGGGCGCGAACACCACCTGGATCGCCATGAAAATCGCCGCGATCACGAGCGGATCGCCGGAGAAGACGGCTGGCAGACCATCGGGGTCGGTGACGAACAGTCCGGCGAGGATGTAGGCCGCCCCGTAGTCGATGAACAGGGCTCCGACACGCCGGCCGAGTCGGCCTATCGAACCCCGCCCCGATGCGGGCAGTCCCAGGCGCTCACCGGGATATCGCTGGTCTGTCACCGCACAAGCGTACCCAGACCCCTGTAACCTGGCCGAAACATTGGTGTCACGACCGGGCAACGCCCTGTCGGTACCGTGCAAGCCATGCCCCTCGCGGGTTGGCAGTTCCCGAACGCCCTACCTCTGGAGACTCCATGTTCAGTGATTCATCCGAGGTGCTGAAGTTCATCAAGGACGAGGACGTCAAGTTCCTCGACATCCGGTTCACGGATCTCCCTGGTGTGCAACAGCACTTCAACATTCCCGCCTCGACCGTCGACGAGGAGTTCTTCACCGTCGGACAGCTCTTCGACGGCTCGTCGATCCGCGGTTTCGCGAACATCCACGAGTCCGACATGCAGCTCATCCCGGACGTGTCGACCGCCTACCTCGATCCGTTCCGCGACGAGAAGACCCTCATCATGGTCTTCGACATCTACAACCCGCGCAATGGCGAAATCTACGGCAAGGACCCGCGTCAGGTAGCCAAGAAGGCGGAGAAGTACCTCGCCTCGACCGGCATCGCCGACACCGCCTTCTTCGCCCCGGAGGCGGAGTTCTACATCTTCGACGATGTGCGCTACGAGGTGAAGCAGAACACGAGCTTCTACGCCGTGGACTCCGTCGAAGGCGCGTGGAACACCGCCCGCGCCGAAGAGGGCGGGAACCTCGCCAACAAGACCCCGTACAAGGGCGGTTACTTCCCCGTCTCCCCGGTCGACAAGACGGCTGACCTGCGTGACGACATCAGCCTGCGCCTGATCGCCAGCGGACTCGAGCTCGAGCGCGCTCACCACGAGGTGGGCACCGCCGGCCAGCAGGAGATCAACTACAAGTTCGACACGATGGTCCACGCGGCGGACGACATCCTGAAGTTCAAGTACATCGTCAAGAACACGGCCGACCAGTGGGGCAAGACCGCCACGTTCATGCCGAAGCCGCTCTTCGGCGACAACGGTTCGGGCATGCACACCCACCAGTCGCTCTGGAACGGCGGCCAGCCGCTGTTCTACGACGAGAAGGGCTATGGCGGACTGTCGGACATCGCCCGCTGGTACATCGGCGGCATCCTCGCCCACGCTCCTGCCGTTCTGGCCTTCACCAATCCGACGCTCAACAGCTACCACCGTCTGGTGAAGGGCTTCGAGGCGCCGGTCAACCTGGTCTACTCGGCCGGAAACCGCTCGGCGGCCATCCGCATCCCGATCACCGGGTCCAACCCGAAGGCCAAGCGCATCGAGTTCCGCGCCCCCGACGCGTCGGGCAACCCGTACCTCGCGTTCGCAGCGCAGCTCATGGCCGGCATCGACGGCATCAAGAACCGCATCGAGCCGCACGAGCCGGTCGACAAGGACCTCTACGAGCTGCCGCCCGAAGAGGCCAAGAACATCCCGCAGGTCCCCAACTCCCTGCTGGACTCGCTCGAGGCCCTGCGCAACGACCACGAGTTCCTCCTCGCCGGTGGCGTGTTCACTCCCGAGCTGATCGAGACGTGGATCGAGTACAAGATCGAGAACGAGATCCAGCCGATCGCACAGCGACCGCACCCGTTCGAGTTCGAGCTCTACTTCGGCGTGTGACGCAGACCGCGTGACGGACGACGGCCCCCGGGTGCATCCCGGGGGCCGTCGTCGTGCCGAGCCGCGTCGCGAGCGACGCTCAACCGTAGAAGAGCGTGTCGAACGTGCGACGGGCGCGTCGGGCGGTGCGCACCCACTCCTCCTCGACAAGACTGGCGCTGTGGGGCGGCATCTCGAGCAGACGCCCGATGCCGTCGAGCTTGGATCTGTCCGTCGGCAGCACGTCGCTGGTCTGTCCCGAGAGCAGCGTGTTGGCGGACCTCAGCCGGCTCGCCAGACGCCAGGACGCCGCCAGACGCTCGGTCGCGACCGCCGACACGAGGCCCGCCTCGCGTGCGGCGTGCAGGGCGTCGAGCGTCGAGGTGGTGCGCATGGCCGGTACCGCGTGCGCGTGCTGCAGCTGCAGGAGCTGCACCAGCCATTCCACGTCGCTCAGGCCGCCCGGGCCGAGCTTGAGGTGACGAGCCGGGTCCACCCCCTGGGGCAGCCGCTCACTCTCGACCCGCGCCTTGATCCGCTTGATCTCACGAAGCCCCTGCTGGTCCGCGTGCGCGGGATAGCGCACCTCGTCGGCAAGTTCGGTGAAGGCGCGGATGAGCTTGACACTTCCCGCGATCCCCCGTGCCCGCAGCAGCGCCTGCGCCTCCCACGACAGCGACCATCGACGATAGTACTCGGCATACGATTCCAGGGATCGTACGAGCGGGCCGTTGCGCCCCTCCGGGCGCAGGTCCGCGTCGAGGTCGAGCGGGAGACGATGGTCCTCGGAATGCCGCCGAAGTCCCTGGACGAGCGCCTGCGCAAGCTGATGCGCTCGCTGAGGGTCGAGCCCGTTCGGTCGGTAGACGTACATGACGTCCGCGTCGGATCCGAAGCCGAGCTCCCGCCCCCCGAAGCGACCCATCGCGATGATCGAGAAATCGAGCGCGTCGTCTTCCGGTGGAACGACCTCCCGGCGCACCGCGCGCAGGGTGGCCTGGATGCTCACTTCGCTGATCGTGGTGAGGGTGTCCGCGATCTCCTCGATCGTGAGCACGCCGAGGATTCCTCCCATGGCGGTCCGCAGCATCTCGCGGCGGCGGAGCGCCCGGACGGAGTGCATCGCGTCTTCGACGTTGTCGTGACGGGTCTGTATCGCGCGCGCTTCCTCCTGGAGAGCGACCCCGGACCGCGGACGGAGAGCCCCGCCGTCATCGAGCCACGCCGCCGACTCGGGGATCCATTCCATCAGTTCACCGACATAGCGGGAGCCCGAGAGCACACGCGTGAGGTCTTCGGCAGCTCCCGCGGAGTCGCGCAGCATGCGCAGGAACCAGGGCGAGTCCCCCAGCCTCTCGCTGAGACGACGGAAGGCGATCAGCCCGTAGTCGGGGTCGACGCCGTCGGCGAACCAGCGGAGCATGACCGGCATGAGGTGCCGCTGGATCTGCGACTTGCGACTGAGTCCCGTCGTGAGCGCCCCGATGTGACGCAGCGCGCCACCGGGGTCGCGGAATCCGATGGCCGCCAGCCGATCCTTCGCCTGCTCCGGCGAGAGGGAGCGCTCCTCTTCGGGGAGAGCGGCCACCGCCGACAGCAGCGGACGGTAGAACAGCCGCACGTGGATGTCGCGAACCTCGCGCTTGACCGATTCCCAGATCCGCAGGACGGAATCGCCGGTGTCCCCGAGTCCGGTCGCCCGAGCCAGGGAACGCAGTCCCTCGGCGTCTTCGGGCATCAGGTGGGTGCGGCGCAGGTGGCGCAGCTGCACGCGATGCTCGAGCAGCCGGAGCATCCGGTAGTCACGCGAGAAGGCGGCGGCTTCGGCGCGGCCGATGTACCCCTCCGCGACGAGGGCGTCGAGGGCCGCGAGGGTGCTCCGCTGCCGGATCCCGTGGTCGGAGAGTCCATGGACCAGCTGCAGCAGCTGCACGGTGAACTCGATGTCCCGGATCCCGCCGGGGCCGAGTTTGATCTGGCGGGCGACTTCGTCGTTCGGGATGTGGTCGGTCACACGTTCACGCATGCGCTGCACGCCGTCGACGAAGTTCTCGCGCGCGGCGCTCGTCCACACCTTCGGCCCGACCGCGTTAACGTACGCATCGCCGAGCGCCTCGTCGCCCGCGATCGCGCGCGCTTTCAGCAGCGCCTGGAACTCCCAGCTCGCCGCCCACCGGTCGTAGTACGACAGGTGCGACTCCAGGGTGCGCACCAGCGCTCCCTGCTTCCCCTCGGGGCGGAGGTTCGCGTCGACCTCCCACAGAGGAGGCTCGACCTCCATCTCGGACACGCCGCGCATGGTCTGAACCGCCAGCCGGGTCGCGATGTCGATCACCCGGCTCTCCCCCACCTCCTCGCGGAGCCCGTCCGCTGCGCCGCCGACGAAGATGACGTCGACGTCGCTGACGTAATTCAGCTCGCGCGCCCCCGTTTTGCCCATGCCGATGACCGCGAGCTGGGTCGCCGCCACATGCTCGCGCGGGAAAGCCGGCCCCGTCGACGACACCCGTGTGCGAGCGACACACAGCGACGCCTCGAGTGCGGCCGCCGCTGCGTCCGCCAGCCGGCCGGCGACGAACGGGACCTGGTCGACGGGCGAGGGACTCAGCAGGTCGAAAGCGGCGATCTTGGCGAGCATGCGCCGATACCGCACCCGCAGTGCAACCCAGCAGCTCTCACTGCCGTCGCGAGCGAAGCCGTCCTCTTCTCCGACCGCGGCGAGCAGCTCCCTCCGCATCTCGATGTCGGTCGGCAGGCTCGTGCCGGCATGCGCCAGCTCGGCGAGCTCCTCTGGATGGCGGAGGAAGAAATCCCCGAATCCGGACGACGCACCCAGGAGCGCCCACAGGGCACGCCACCCGTTCTCGCTCGCACGAAGCGCCCGCACGGCGGCGGGATCTCGTCGCGCGATGAAGAGGATCGCCGAGACGGCGACATCGGGATCGGCCGCGTCCGACGCGGCGTCGCGGAGCTCCTCCCAGGGCACGTCGATGAGCTGCTCGAGTTCGGAGAGGTCCGCATCGGCCTCCGTCAGGCGGCTGAAGCCGACGCGCGCGAGACCGGTCAGGGTCGTGGAGCGATCGCGGGCCATGGAGCCGGCGTCAGAGCATCTCGAGGTTGCTCTTCAACTCGTACGGCGTGACCTGCGAGCGGTACTCCTGCCACTCGCGGCGCTTGTTCAGCAGCACGTAGTTGAAGACCTGCTCGCCGAGGGTCTCGGCCACCAGCTCAGACTCCTCCATGTATTCCAGGGCGTGGTCGAGACTCGTCGGCAACGGCGCATAGCCGAGCGCGCGACGCTCGGAGTCCGTCAGCGACCACACATTGTCCTCGGCCTCGGCAGGCAACTCGTACCCCTCCTCGATGCCCTTGAGGCCCGCCGAGAGCATCAGGGCGTACGCCAGGTACGGATTGGCCGCCGAGTCGATGCCGCGATACTCCACGCGTGAGGACTGACCCTTGTTCGGCTTGTACATCGGTACGCGCACGAGGGCGGAGCGGTTGTTGTGCCCCCAGCAGATGAAGCTCGGGGCCTCGTCGCCGCCCCACAGACGCTTGTAGGAGTTGACGAACTGGTTCGTGACCGCCGAGATCTCGTTGGCGTGGCGCAGCAGCCCCGCGATGAACTGCCGCCCGACCTTGGAGAGCTGATACTGACCGCCCTCTTCGTAGAACGCGTTCGTGTCGCCCTCGAAGAGCGACATGTGGGTGTGCATCCCGCTTCCCGGCTTGCCGCCGAGCGGCTTCGGCATGAACGTCGCGTAGACGCCCTGCTCGATGGCGACCTCCTTGATCACCGTGCGGAACGTCATGATGTTGTCGGCGGTCGTGAGGGCATCGGCGTACCGCAGGTCGATCTCGTTCTGACCCGGTCCGCCCTCGTGGTGGCTGAACTCCACGGAGATCCCGAGGTCCTCCAGCATGCGCACGGAACGACGACGGAAATCGTGCGCCGTGCCGCCCGGCACGTTGTCGAAGTAGCCGGCCGAATCGACCGGTTCCGGGCCCTCCGTCCCGTAGCGCGACGACTTCAGCAGGTAGAACTCGATCTCCGGATGCGTGTAGAAGGTGAAGCCCGCATCGGCTGCCTTCGCCAGAGACCGCTTGAGCACGTACCGCGGGTCGGCCACCGCGGGCTGACCGTCGGGGGTGGTGATGTCGCAGAACATCCGACCGGTCGGGTCGATCTCGCCTCGCCACGGAAGCGTCTGGAACGTCGTGGGATCGGGGTGCGCCAGCAGATCCGATTCGTAGGTGCGCGTGAGCCCCTCGATCGCGGAGCCGTCGAAGCCGAGACCCTCGTTGAAGGCCCCCTCGACCTCCGCGGGGGCGATCGCCACCGACTTGAGCGTGCCGATCACGTCGGTGAACCAGAGCCGGACGAACTTGACGCCTCGCTCCTCGATCGTGCGCAGGACGAAATCGCGCTGCTTGTCCATGACTTTCCCTCCGCTGGACGTCGGTTGGCTGACTGCCAGACTACTTGTCGTCGGCGCCGGTTCCGGTCGCGCCCCAGGCGTCGTCGCGGGCTTCGTCCTCGGCCCAGGCGCGCGAGCGCTCCTTCAGCAGCTCCGGCGCCCGCGCGGCATCCTCGGCCGTGTCGAACGGGCCGGCGCGGTCGACCGCCGGCGAGACGTGGCCTCGCTCGACCTGCCCGGTCGTCAGGTTGTACCAGAACTTCTCTTCGCCGCCGGACATGGCCGCCTCCTCCGGTTCGCGAGCGCCTCGGTGACACCTCTGTCTTGATCCTACTGAAGCGGTGTCCGGGCCTGGATAGGGTGAAGACATGGCAGCGAACAGCACCCGGGCGATAGGCGTCGACATCGGCGGCACAGGCATCAAGGGCGGCATCGTCGATCTCGAGCGCGGCGAACTCCTCAGCGATCGGGTGAAGGTGTCCACCCCGAAGGGGGCCAAGCCCCAAGACGTGCTCGACGCGGTCACCGTCGTCCTCGACGAGCTCGGCGTCTCGGACGAGGCCCTCCCCCTCGGTGTCGCCTTCCCCGCCATCGTGAAGTCCGGTCGCACACTGTCGGCCGCGAACGTGTCGGACGAATGGATCGGGTTCGAAGCCGAGGCGTTCTTCGAGAAGGGACTCGGGCGCGACATCCACTTCGCCAACGATGCCGACGTCGCCGGGATCGCCGAGGTGCGCTACGGAGCGGCGAAGGGCGTCGACGGACTCACCATCCTCACCACGCTCGGAACCGGGATCGGGTCGGCGATGATCTACGACGGCGTGCTGATCCCCAACAGCGAGCTCGGACACGTGCACCGCGCGAAGCACGGCAAGGACGCCGAGGCCTATGCGGCGTACTCGGCGATGGAACGGGACGAGCTGTCCTGGAAGAAGTGGGCGGCGCGGCTGCAGTGGTACTACAGCCACATCGAGTTCCTCTTCAGCCCCGATCTCTTCGTCGTCGGCGGCGGCGTCTCCAAGCACTCCGAGCAGTTCCTGCCGCTGCTGGACATCAGGACTCCGATCGTTCCCGCTGTGCACCGCAACAACGCCGGCATCATCGGTGCGGCGTCGCTCGCGGTGAACTGAGGCGAATGGGCCGGCCTGTACGCCGGGTTCTGTTCCGGGGCTCGCGCCCCATCGACGGTCATCTCTCTCGGCGTCACGTTGCCGTGACGCTCCAGCGGCCTACCCGGGGACTCGGCGGGCCGCGTCATCATCCCCTGTCTGGCCTTGCTCCGGGCGAGGTTTGCCGTGCGGGTCGTGTCACCACGACCCCGGTGGTCTCTTACACCGCCCTTTCACCCTTACCGGGCATGCCCGGCGGTCTGCTCTCTGTGGCACTGTCTCGCGGATCGCTCCGGGTGGGTGTTACCCACCGCCCTGCCCTGTGGAGCCCGGACGTTCCTCGGTGCGACGCGCGCAACGCGACCGTCCGGCCGACCCATTCGCTGCAGCGATCCTATCGCCGTCGTCAGCCCTTCTGCGCAGAGTCGGCGATGCGCACCTCGAGCGGGAAGTCGACGGGAAAGTCGCCGAACAGCAACCGGCCGGCTGCGGCAGCCGCGTCGCGGACCGCCTCAGCGACCTCCTCCGCGTGCTCCCGTGGACAGTGCACGATCACCTCGTCATGCAGGAAGAACGCGATGTGCGGTCGACGGGCGAACACCGGTCCGGATGCGGCAGCGGCGGTCGCGGCCTCGGGGAACGCGGTCAACCGTGTGCGAAGGTCGGCCAACCACGCCAGCGCCCACTCCGCGGCCGTTCCCTGGACGATGAAGTTCCGAGTGAAGCGCCCGCGGTCGCGAGAGGCGCGCTTGGCGCGCAGGATGTCCGCGGTCGACGCGTCCGCCTCGCTAGCGCGTGCCTGCGTCGCCCGCCACGTCGCGCCGGCATCGGGCGTGGTCCGTCCCCATGACGTCGAGACGGGCGCGCCGTCCTCGCCACGACGTGCGGCCGCATCGACCATCGCCATCGCGCGCGGGTACGTACGTCGCAACCTCGGCATGAGCCGTCCGCTCTCGCCCGTCGTCGCCCCGTACATCGCCCCGAGCATGGCGACCTTCGCGTCGTCCCGGGTGGCGACCGCGCCGTCGGCGACGATGCCCTCGTAGAGGTCACGACCGCGCGACGCCTCCGCGAGGGCCGCATCCCTCGACATGCCGCACAGGACGCGCCGCTCGAGCTGCGCGACGTCGGCCACGACCAGACACCACCCCGGATCGGCGCGGACAGCCGAGCGGAGTCCGCGCGGAATCTGCAGCGCTCCCCCGCCGGCGGAGGCCCAGCGCCCGGTCACGACTCCCGCCGGAATGTACACGGGACGGAAGCGACCCGCCGAGACCCATTCGTCCGACCACGCCCAGCCGTTCGCCGACCAGAGCCGCGCGAGGCGCTTGTACTCCAGGAGCGTCGGAACCACCTCGTGCTCGACGCGCTCGAGCTCCCATCGGCTCGTCGACTCGACCGCGATCCCCCTCCGATGCAGCGCGCGGAGGAGCCTGACCGCGGAGTCGGGGTTGAGGGTCGGATCGTCGAGCTGCTCGCGCAGACGCTGAGCGAGCAGCTCCAGCTGCGAGGGTCGCGCACCCGAGGGCGGACGAGCGCCGAGTTCGGCCTCGAGCACGGCGTCATGGCGCGCCTGATCCCAGGGGAGCCCGGCGGCATGCATCTCGGCCGCAAGCAGAGCGCCCGCCGACTCCGCGGCGGCGAGCAGGTGGAGCCCGGAACCAGCGCGCGCGGTCGACAGCGCCCCGCGCTGCCGGCGGAATTCGGCGAGGGTCGCAGCGATGTCACCGGTCGTATCCGTCGGAGCAGCGAGCTCGAACAGCGTCGCCGCGGCGGCAGCCACCGCGGGCGACGGTCCGCCCTCCCATTCCGCTGCGGCACGCAGGGCACCGGGCGCGGCGATGTCCGCGCTGCACGCGAGGATCCGGTGGCTGAGCCGCAGATCGTGCGACCGGGCGACACGCACCCCGGCGGCCAGCAGCGGCGGGTATCGCCGAGCCGTGTCGTCCCACACCCACCGCGGGGCCGAGGCGAGCTCGCGCTGGACGACGTGGTCCGCGAACTCACCTGGAGCCAGCGACACCCGGCGTCGTTCACCCGCATCCGCGTCGAGATCCACGACCACCACACGCTGGTCGTGATCGCCGACGACCGCCCAGGTGATGGGGGCGAGCGGGCCGGGGTCAGCCGAGGCCGTGTCGGCGGCTCTCACCGTGGCCCGTGGCCTCGTCGGGACGCCGGATCTTCCCGCGAGGGCTCCTCTGCTGGACGATCGAAGCGCTCACAGGCCCGACTCCTCCGTGCGCACCAGGATGCATCCGCACTCGGGGCACAGCACGACGTCGTCGTCCGCGGCGCGTCGCACCTCCGCCAGGTCGGTGCCCGAGAGAACCATATGACAGCCGCCGCAGGTGTTGCGGGTCAGCAGTCCCGCTCCGGCGTTGCGGATCGCGAGCCGGTCGTACTGCGCCACGAGATCATCGGCGATCCCGGCCGCCACCGCAGCCCGATCGCGGGTGGCGGTGGCGGCGTCGGCGGTCGCCGCTTCCACGGCGGCCTTCCCGGCGGCGCTCAGCTCCGCGCCCTCCGCATTGGTCCGCGCGATCATCCCCTCTGCGGCCGTCACGGCGGCCTGAGCGTCCTCGAGCTGCTCCATCACGGCGAGTTCGGCGTCCTCCAGGTCGCTCTTGCGGCGGGCGAGGGAGGCGAGCTCGCTCTCCAGCCCCTGCGCTTCCTTCACGTTCGAGGTCGCGGCCAGACGCTCGGTGTCGCGCACGCGCCGCGCGTCGACGACGGCGACGTCGGCTTCGATGCGGCCGATCTCGGCCTGCAGGTCATCTCGCGTGCCGAGAAGGGCGGCCAGCTCCTGAGTGCGCGCCTGACGCTCCGCCAACAGCTCCTTCACCCGAGCGGCGTGCGGCGGGCTTGCACGTGCCGCTTCGGCTCGCCGGATGCGGGAGTCGAGCTCGGCCAGGTCGAGGAGCGCGCGCTGATCGCGGGGAGAAGCCTTCACCCGACCAACATAGGTCACCCGCCCGAAGCGGCGCCCGGTGGTGGGCCCTGCCGGGATCGAACCGACGACATCCACGGTGTAAACGTGGCGCTCTACCAGCTGAGCTAAAGGCCCCAGGTCGTCCAGTCTAGGGTGGAGAACCACCACGACCGGCGCATCGGAGTCACCGTCCCGGCAGGACGGTAGGCTGAGCGGCGGCGTGTTTGTGCATCGCAGACAAACGCGGCATCGCGCCCCCCGATTGCTTGGCACGATCTGCCATCAGACGAAAGGTCTCCCGTGACTGTCCACGACCAGGATCCGTACTCCCAGGGCCCTCTCGACAGCGATCCCGACGAGACCGCGGAGTGGCGCGAGTCGCTGCAGCAGCTCGTCGACGCTCGCGGCCACGAACGCGGACGCGAGATCATGCTGAGCCTCCTGAAGGAGTCGAAGGAGCTTCACCTCGGCGTGCCGATGGTCCCGACGACCGACTACATCAACACGATCGCGCCCGACGCGGAGCCGGAGTTCCCCGGCGACGAGGAGCTCGAGCGCCGGTACCGCGCGTGGATCCGCTGGAACGCGGCCATCACGGTGCACCGTGCGCAGCGCCCCGGCATCGCGGTGGGCGGCCACATCTCCACATACGCCTCGTCCGCCGCCCTCTACGAGGTCGGCTTCAATCACTTCTTCCGCGGCTTGGACGATCCGTCGGGCGGTGACCAGATCTTCATCCAGGGACACGCCTCCCCCGGCACCTACGCCCGCGCCTACCTCGAGGGGCGGCTGAGCGAGGACCAGCTCGACGGATTCCGTCAGGAGAAGTCCGCCGCGCCGCACGGGCTCCCCTCCTACCCCCATCCGCGTCTCATGCCGGAGTTCTGGCAGTTCCCCACCGTCTCGATGGGCCTCGGGCCCATCAACGCCGTCTACCAGGCGATGACGAACAAGTACCTCGCGAACCGCGGCATCAAGGATGTCGCCGACTCGCAGGTCTGGGCCTTCCTCGGCGACGGCGAGATGGATGAGGTCGAGAGCCGCGGGCAGCTCCAGGTCGCGGCGAACGAGGGGCTGGACAACCTGACCTTCGTGGTCAACTGCAACCTGCAGCGCCTGGACGGCCCCGTCCGTGGAAACGGCAAGATCATCCAGGAACTGGAGAGCTTCTTCCGCGGGGCGGGCTGGAACGTCATCAAGGTGATCTGGGGTCGCGAGTGGGATGAGCTCCTGGGGCGCGACGACGACGGCGCCCTGCGCAACCTCATGAACGTCACTCCGGACGGCGACTACCAGACGTACAAGACCGAAGACGGCGCCTTCGTGCGCGAGCACTTCTTCGGGCGCGACGAGCGCACCGCCGCCCTGGTGAAGGACTACTCCGACGAGCAGATCTGGAACCTCAAGCGCGGCGGGCACGACTACCGCAAGGTCTATGCGGCCTTCAAGGCGGCGCGCGAGCACAAGGGCCAGCCGACGGTCATCCTCGCCAAGACGATCAAGGGCTATGGCCTCGGCCCACACTTCGAGGGGCGCAACGCGACGCACCAGATGAAGAAGATGACGCTGGAGGACCTCAAGCACTTCCGCGACGCGATGCACATCCCGATCTCGGATGCGCAGCTCGAGGAGAACCCCTACCTGCCGCCGTACTTCCACCCCGGGGAGCAGGACGAGACCATCCAGTACATGCTGGAGCGTCGACGCGCGCTCGGTGGCTTCCTTCCCGAGCGACGCACCCATCACGTGGGTCTCCAGCTTCCCGACGACAAGGCCTACGCACTGCCGAAGAAGGGGTCGGGCACGCAGGAGGTCGCGACGACCATGGCCTTCGTTCGCCTGCTGAAGGATCTGCTGCGCGCCAAGGACTTCGGACACCGCATCGTGCCGATCATCCCCGACGAAGCACGGACGTTCGGCATGGACGCCTTCTTCCCGACGGCGAAGATCTACAACCCGAACGGCCAGCACTACACGTCCGTGGACCGCGAGCTGCTCCTGGCCTACAAGGAGAGCCCGCAGGGCCAGATCATGCACGTCGGCATCAACGAAGCCGGCGCGATGGCCGCGTTCACCGGTGTCGGCACGGCGTATTCGACGCACGGCGAACCGCTCATCCCGGTGTACATCTTCTACTCGATGTTCGGCTTCCAGCGCACCGGCGACGCGCAGTGGGCGGCGGGCGACCAGATGGCGCGCGGGTTCATCATCGGCGCGACCGCCGGCCGCACGACCCTGACCGGGGAAGGTCTGCAGCACGCGGACGGTCATTCGCACCTGCTCGCCTCCTCCAACCCCGCCACCGTGTCGTACGACCCGGCCTACGGGTACGAGATCGCCCACATCGTGCGCGCCGGCATCGAGCGCATGTACGGCGGCAACCACCCCGACCCGAACGTCATGTACTACCTGACGGTGTACAACGAGCCGCTCGTGCAGCCGGCCGAGCCGGAGGGCGTCGACGTCGATGGCATCGTGCGCGGCATGCACCGCATCTCCGCCGCCGAGGGCGAGGGACCGCGTACGCAGCTCCTCGCATCGGGCGTCGGGGTCCCGTGGGCCCTCGAGGCGCAGCAGCTGCTGCGTGACGACTGGGGAGTGCAGGCCGACGTCTGGTCGGTGACGTCCTGGACGGAGCTGCGTCGCGACGGACTCGCCGCCGACGAGCACAACTTCCTCCACCCCGACGAAGAAGCACGGACGGCCTACGTCACCGAGAAGCTGCGGGACGGCGAGGGACCGGTCGTCGCGGTCAGCGACTTCATGCACGCCGTGCAGGACCAGATCCGACCCTGGGTTCCGCAGCAGTTCGTCACACTCGGCGCGGACGGCTTCGGCTTCTCCGACACGCGGCCCGCCGCGCGCCGCTTCTTCAAGATCGACGGACCTTCCATCGTCGTCCGGGCGCTGCAGGCGCTCGCGGCGGAAGGCACGGTCGACCGGTCGCTGTCCGCGCAGGCGATCGAGAAGTACCGCCTCCACGATGTCACCGCCGGCACCAGTGGCAACGCGGGCGGCGAGAGCTGACCGGACGCATGCCGCCCCGCTCCGCGGAGATGGACAAGGACGAGACGCTCGCCTGGCTGCGTCGCATCTCGGGTGACCTGGCCACCGCCACGATCAAGCGCCTCGAGGAGTCGCTGCCGTGGTACGCCGACATGCCGCCGGCGCGTCGGTCGGCGGTGGGCCTGGTCGCCCAGGCGGGCATCACCTCGTTCATCCAGTGGTACGACGATCCCGGCTCGACGCCGTGGATTGCGTCCGACATCTTCGCGGCCGCGCCTCGCGAACTCCTCCGGAGCGTGAGCCTGCAGCAGACGCTGCAGCTGATCCGGGCCACGGTCGAGGTCACCGAGGAGCGCGTGGCCGGCAAGGGCGAGGACCTTCGGGAAGGCATCCTGCTCTACTCGCGAGAGGTCGCCTTCGCCGCCGCGGATGTCTACGCCCGCGCCGCGGAGGCCCGCGGGCTGTGGGATGCGCGCCTGGAGGCCCTCGTCGTCGACTCGATCCTCACGGGTGAGGCCGACGAGGAGCTCCCCAGCCGGATCGCCGCCCTCGGGTGGCACGGCCACGGCGAGGTGGCCGTGCTCGTGGGCACGACCCCGGCGCAGTTCGACGTCGATCAGCTGCGCCGCACCGCACGCAAGCTCGGCGTGGACGTGCTGATCGGCGTACAGGGATCGCGGCTCGTTCTCGTGATCGGGCGCGCCGAGGATCCGGTGCGCACCGACGAAGGATCCGGCGCGCTCCCCTTCGTCGAGATCGCCAAACGTCTCGAGCCCGGTTTCGGGGCGGGTCACCTTGTGCTGGGCCCGGTCGTTCCGGCACTCGTGGACGCCAGCCAGAGCGCCCGGGCGGCGCTGGCGGGGTTCGCGGTCGCACGCGCGTGGCGACATGCTCCGCGTCCCGTCGAGGCCGACGATCTCCTGCCCGAGCGAGCGCTGGCCGGTGATCCCCTGGCAAAGCAGACCCTCGTCGAGCGGATCTATCGCCCGCTTCAGGCACACAGCACCGATCTCGTCACGACGCTGTGGAGCTATCTCGACAACGGGCGGTCCCTCGAGGCGACCGCGCGCGAGCTGTTCGTGCACCCCAACACGGTGCGCTATCGGCTCAAACGGGTCTCCGAGGTGATCGGCTGGGATGCGACCGGACCACGGGAGGCCCTCATCCTGCAGACCTCGCTCGTCCTCGGCTCCATCGGAACCGACGCGACACGACGTCGGAGCGCCCCGCGTCGCCTGTCGTGACCTCGGTCCGCAAGCACCTCGACCGAGATCGTGCTGTGGCGATGCGACAAACGATGCCGGGACACTTGTGCGGCATGCCACACATCGCATCGGCTGATCCTTGGCAGGATGGGATGGTGCTCATCGCGATCTTCCCCGGTCAAGGTTCGCAGTCCCCGGGCTTCCTGACCCCCTGGCTCGAACTCGACGGCGCCCGCGAGCGGCTCGCGGCCTATTCGGAGTGGTCCGGCGTCGACCTCGTCGCCGCCGGCACGGAGTGGGACGCCGACCGGATCCGCGACACCGCCGTCGCGCAGCCGCTGATCGTCGCCGCCGGGCTGCTGTCGTGGAATGCCCTCGGAGACGACCACGTCGCCGGTGTCGCCGGCCACTCGGTGGGTGAATTCACGGCAGCCGCCGCCGCGGGTGTGCTCACCGAGGAGGATGCGATGCGCCTCGTCGGTCTGCGCGGACGCGCCATGGCGGCTGCAGCTGCATCGTCGCCGACCGGCATGAGCGCCGTCCTCGGCGGTGACACCGTCGCCGTGCTCGACCGCTTGGCGGAACTCGGCCTCACCGCCGCCAATCACAACGGCGGCGGGCAGCTCGTCGCCGCCGGCTCCCTCTCCGCCCTCGATGCCCTCGCGGCCGAGCCCGTGCGCGGCACCCGCGTGGTCGCCCTGCAGGTCGCGGGTGCATTCCACACCGAGGCGATGACCCCGGCCGTCGACGAACTGCGGCTCGCCGCCGCGGAGGTCGCCACGCACGATCCGCACGTGCGGCTGTGGACGAACCGCGACGGATCGAGCGTGACCGAGGGTGCCTTCTTCCTGGACCTCCTCGTCGAGCAGGTGGCCTCCCCGGTGCGCTGGGACCTGTGCATGTCCGCGTTCGCCGATGCCGGCGTGAGCGGTCTCGTCGAACTGGCACCGGCCGGCACCCTCACCGGGCTTGCCAAGCGCGCACTGCGCGGCACGCCGGCGGTCGCCGTGAAGACCCCGGCGGATCTGCTCGCCGCCGCCGAACTCCTCAGCCCATCCACCTCCTGAGCGGAGCCCTCACTCATGACCCCCACCCTCCGGCAGTCCCGGGGCGCCGCGCACACCCGCATCTACTCGTATGGCGCCGCCCGCGGCGAGAACGCCGTGCCCAACGACGACCTCGTCGGACCCATCGACTCCAGCGACGAATGGATCCGACAGCGCACCGGCATCATCACGCGCATGCGTGCGACCCCCGGCACCACAGCCATCGATCTCGCCGCATCGGCCGCGGAAGAGGCGATCGCGCGCTCGGGTGTTCCCGCCGATCGGATCGGCGCCGTCATCGTGGCGACGATCAGCAATCCGAAGCAGACGCCCTCCGTGTCGGCCATCGTCGCCGATCGCGTCGGATCGAACCCCGCCGCCGCATACGATCTCAACGCGGCATGCGCCGGCTTCGCATACGGGGTGGCGCAGGCTGACGCCCTCATCCGCTCCGGTGCGGCCGAGTACGCGCTCGTCATCGGCACGGAGAAGCTCAGCGACATCGTCGATCCCACCGACCGCAGCATCTCCTTCCTCCTGGGCGACGGGGCCGGCGCGGTCGTCGTGGGCCCGAGTGACACGCCCGGCATCGGACCGACGGTATGGGGCTCGGACGGATCCAAGGCGGACGCCGTCGGGATGAACCACACGCTCACGGACTTCCGCGACGGAAACGCCCCCTGGCCCACCCTGCGTCAAGAAGGTCCGACCGTCTTCCGCTGGGCGGTGTGGGAGATGGTCAAAGTCGCGCGCCAGGCTCTCGAGGAGGCCGGCGTCGAGGCGTCGGATCTCGCCGCGTTCGTCCCCCATCAGGCGAACATGCGCATCATCGACGAATTCGCCAAGCAGCTCGGCCTCCCCGACACCGTCGCCGTCGGACGCGACATCGCCACGACGGGGAACACCTCCGCGGCGTCCATCCCCCTCGCCACGCACCGGCTGCTCGAAGAGCATCCCGAACTCAGCGGCGGGCTCGCCCTGCAGATCGGATTCGGCGCCGGACTGGTCTTCGGCGCGCAGGTGGTGGTGCTGCCGTGAGCGGCCCGACCACCGCCCTAGACTGATCAACGGCCCGCGCGCGGCGCCAGCATCCCCGACAGACAAGGAGAACACCATGGCACTCACCAATGACGAGGTCCTCGCCGGACTCGCCGAACTGATCACCGACGAGACCGGCATCTCGGCGGACGAGGTCGCGATGGAGAAGTCGTTCACCGACGACCTGGACATCGACTCGATCTCGATGATGACCATCGTCGTCAACGCCGAGGAGAAGTTCGGCGTGACCATTCCCGACGACGAGGTCAAGAACCTCAAGACGGTCGGCGACGCGGTCACCTACATCACGTCCAACCAGGCGTAACCCTTCTGGTGGGGGCGCCGGCCCCCACCAGCGTTCTTTCACGAGGAGTTCCTTCCCCATGACCGCGTCACGCATCGTCGTCACCGGAATCGGCGCGTCGTCGCCGATCGGCGGCACCGCCCCCGAGAGCTGGTCCGCACTGCTGGCCGGCGCGTCCGGCACACGCACGCTCGAGTACGACTGGGTGGAGGAGAACCAGCTGCCCGTCACGTTCGCCGCGCAGGCCGCCGTGCGACCGGAGACGGTGCTGGAGCGTCCCATGGCGAGGCGGCTGGACCCGGCATCGCAGTTCGCGATGGTGGCGGCGATGGAGGCCTGGGCGGACGCCGGCGCGCCCGAGGTCGAGCCCGAGCGCCTCGGCGTCGATTTCGCCACCGGCATCGGCGGCGTGTGGACCCTGCTCGATGCGTGGGACACCCTGCGGGAAAAGGGCCCCCGTCGGGTGATGCCCATGACCGTTCCCATGCTCATGCCCAACGCCGCCGCAGGTAACCTGTCCCTGCACTTCGGCGCTCGCGCCTTCGCCCGCACGGTCGCCAGCGCGTGCGCGTCGAGCACCGAGTCGATCGTGAACGCGGCCGAGCACATCCGCACGGGCCTGGCCGATGTCGTGATCGCCGGCGGTACCGAGTCGGCGATCCACCCGATCACGATCGCGTCGTTCGCGTCGATGCAGGCGCTGTCGCGGCGCAACGACGACCCCGCCACCGCCTCGCGCCCCTGCAGCGTCGACCGCGACGGCTTCGTGATGGGCGAGGGTGCCGCGGTGCTGATCCTGGAGTCGGAAGAACACGCCCGCGCCCGAGGCGCCACGATCTACGCCTACGTCGTCGGCGGCGCCGTCACGGCCGACTCGTACCACATCACCGCCAACGATCCCGAGGGCCACGGCGCACAGCGCGCCGTGGAGATGGCACTCGCCTCCGCCGACGCCTCGCCCGACGACGTCACGCACATCAACGCGCATGCCACCTCGACGCCGGTCGGAGACCCGAACGAGTACACGGCCCTGAAATCGGTGTTCGGCCCCCGCATCGAGGAGATCCCCGTGTCGGCGACGAAGGCCTCGACCGGACACCTTCTCGGCGGAACCGGCGCGCTGGAGGCGATGTTCACCGTGAAGGCGCTTCAGGACCGGCTCGCGCCCCCGACGATCAACATCACGACACAGGACGAGGCCGTCCCCTTCAACATCTCGGGCTCACAGGTTGAGCTCGGCCGCGGCGACCAGCTGGCGATCAGCAACTCGTTCGGCTTCGGCGGCCACAACGCCGTCGTGGCGCTGGCCTCGGCCTGACCTCACGTGACGAAGCCCCCGCCTGGGTGCGGGGGCTTCGTCGTGAGCAGATGCACTGGGGTCGCATCTGGGGTACAGGCGGCGATTCGCTTTCTCGCGTCCCGGGTGTCCTCCTCCGAGCTTCGGTAGTGGCGCCTCGCCGTTCCTGAGTCTGTGCCGGGCCTCACCCCACCTTGTGCAGCCACACGACGGGCGCCTCGTCACCGGCGTGCCGGAAGGGTTCCAGCTCCTCGTCCCACGCGGCTCCCAGCGCGACGTCGAGTTCGCGCTGGAGTTCCCGCGCATCGCCGGCGGCGACCTCCATCGCGTAGCGGAGGCGATCCTCGCCGATGACGATGTTGCCGACGGCGTCGGTCTGCGCGAAATGGATGCCGAGCCCCGGCGTGTGCAGCCACCGGCCGCCGTCGTGCCCGGGCGAGGGATCCTCGGTGACCTCGAAGCGAAGGTGCTCCCAGCCGCGGATGGCGCTGGCAAGCGCCGCACCCGTACCGGCGGGACCGTCCCAGTAGAACTCGGCACGACGCGTGCCGGGCTGGACGGGCTGCTCGGACCACTCGAAATTCACTGCTCGGCCGATGGCGCGACCCACCGCCCACTCGAGGTGGGGGCAGAGCGCGCGAGGTGCGGAGTGGACGTACACCACTCCGCGAGAACGCGATGTCGCCATGATGTCTCCGTTTCGTTGTCAGGTGCGTCTTCCCCTACGACCTGGCACCACGGAGCGTGGCGGACGTGTTCGGTTGTCTGCCGTCATTATCACCCGATGCGGCCGATAATCACAAGGGATCCGGCCGCGACACGCCGCGAGCCCCCGACGATATCGCCGGGGGCTCGCGGAGGATGTTCGAACTCAGGCCTCGCTCATCGCGAGCTTCTCCTTCTGGCCCTTGGCGGCGTAGTACGCAGCGCGTGCGGCGTCGCGCCGCGCCTGCTCGGCCTGACCGGCCTCCCGGACTTCTTCCGAGATCTCGTAGTACTCCGTCGTGGGCTGGCCGTTGTAACGCGCGATGTACTCGTCGAGCTCGGGCCCCGACTCCCACGAGGTGATCAGGCAGTATCGCGGCTCGTCACCCTGGTGGTGCACCGCATGCCACAGACGCTGCGTGTCGACGATCAGCTGCGCACCGGCGGGCAGCGCGATCCGGTACTCGATGCTCGGGTCGCTGCGGTTCTCCCGAAGCACGAAATAGCTGTCCTTGTCGTCGGTGAGGTTGAAGAACCCACGCACGACCCAGCCGGTGCCGTCGGGGTTGAGGCGGTTGTTGTCGTCCTGGTGCAGGTTGTAGAGGCAGTCCGCGTAGGAGTTCGGCTGCAGCTCGATGATGCGGCACCGTCCGACGTTGGCACCGGGCTCCTTGGCCCGCGCGGTGAGGGTCGGCGCCTTCTCGGTCTGCTCGTCGATCCAGACGCCGTCCTTGTCGGTGCGCGGCGGCTCGTGGTTCCAGAAGCCGTTGCACTCGATCTCGCCCTTGGCCGACGCCAGCGGGGCGAAGCGGGTGTCGCCGGAGGACTTCCAGTCGACGTATTCGATCTCGAGCCACTCCTTGGGGTCGATCTCCTTGTCGTACGGGTCGAGCACGACGAAGCCGGTCGATTCGAGAGCGGCGCTCTTGATGTAACCCATGATGCGAATCATGACCTTTCCGTTCGGGGCCAGCACGTTTTTACAGGCCCGACTTAGGCAAGCCTACCTCGCCGCCGGTCGGCGCCCCGTGGTCGCCGACCCGGTTCACTAGACTCGACGGCGGCCTGCAACGAACGGAGCGAAGCGCCCCATGCTCACTGCCACGAACATCGACGCCCACGCGGTGAACACCGTCGCCTGGCTGTCCGCCGCGGACGCCACGATCGTGGTCCCGGTGTACCAACGGCAGTATCGCTGGGACATCGGCGGCTGCGAACAGCTGCTCGCCGACATCCGCGCGGTCGCCGATTCGGACGAGCGTCATATGCACTTCATCGGATCGATCCTGAGCGCTGAGATGCGCACCGATCGTCTGTCCGAGCTCGTCCTGATCGACGGGCAGCAGCGGATCACCACGCTCATGCTCCTCGTCGCCGCGCTGCACCACACCGTGCGGGACCACGACCCGCTGCTGGCCGGTGAGCTCGAGCAGGTCCTCGTGCATCCCGACGCACGCGCGACCAAGCTGCGCCCGCATCGCGCCTGGGCGAACGTGTTCGAGGCGGTCGTCACCGACTCGCGCGGGGACGCCGTGCGTGACTCCCGCTTCGACGACAACTACGCCTTCTTCCGCAGCCAGGTGCGCCCCGACGAGGTCGCGCGGGTCTGGCGAGGTCTGCAGAAGCTCGAGCACGTCGCGATCACCCTCGGCCCCGGCGCGAACGCCCAGCAGATCTTCGAGTCGCTCAACTCCACCGGCGAGCCGTTGCGCGACCACGAACTCATCCACAACTACGTGCTGATGGGCCTGTCACACGGCGAGCAGACCGCCATCGAGGACGAGTTCTGGCTCCCCATCGAACGGCACACCGGCGAGCGGATCGCGGACTTCTGGAACCACTATCTGGTGATGATCGGAGGCCGCGAGGTCGCCGTCACACGTGGGCGTGGTGTCTACGAGGCCTTCCGGACGCATTTTCCGCGGCTGGAACCGGCGGCACTGCGCACCCATGCCGAAGCCTGGCGCGCCTATGCAGAGGTGTACGGCGTGCTCCTCGACCCGGCACGCGAAGCGGACCCGGACGTCTCCCGTCACCTGCGCTGGCTCTCGGTCTTCGGCGCGGGGATGTTCCCCCTCATGATGCGCGTGCATCGCGAATGGACCACCGGCGTCATCGACAAGCCCACGCTGGTGACGGTCCTCGAGCAGCTCCAGTCGCTTCAGCTGCGTCGTACGATCGTGCGCCTCACGAACGAGCGTCTCGTCGCGAGGCTCCTCCGGGCGCTGGACGACGGTGTGGACGCCCTCACGCTCGCCATCTCCCGGCTCACTCCCTCGGACGACCGCGTCCGCGTGGCGCTGAAGTTCACCGAGCTCCCGCATGCGATCTACGTGATGTCCCGGCTGGCGGGCGTCGACGACGTCGCCGATGTGGACGTGGACCACATCCTCCCCCTCGCCCCCTCCGACGACTGGACGGGCGACGGACGCACGGCGTGGTCGGACGTCGACGACGACACGCAGAACGCCCATCGCGCTCTTGCCGCAACCCTCGGCAACATCGTCCTCCTGGAGGAGGATGCCGCGATGGCGTCCTTCGGCGCGTCCTTCCCCGCCAAGCGCGCCGTCCTCGAGCGCAGCGCCATCCCGCTGACGGCGGAGGCTGCGAGGGCCGAGCAGTGGAACACGGCGGCGATCTCGGCGCGCTCGGCGTCACTTGCAGCCGCGTTCATGACCACGTGGCCGCGTCGCGGCCCGATCGTCATCGATGACGACGGGCTGACGCCCATCCTCGATGCGGTACCGCGCCGAGGATGGCCGCGCGGATGGCAGAAGGAGTTCGCCTACGTCGAGTACGTCGGCGAGCACTGGGAGGTCCCCGACGTGAAGTACCTCTTCAACCGGGTCTTCAAGCGCCTGTGGGCCGACTCGCGCATATCGGTGGAGACCTTCAGCGCGCGCCGGGGTGGGCCGGTGTACCCGGAGATGTCGTGGACCGGTCAGTGGGACCGCCTCGACGACGAGCACTTCCTGTACATGGGGTGGGACTCGCGCTACATGCTCACCGCCATCCAGGGCGTCCTCGTCGAAGCGGGCCTCGCGCCGGAGGTGTTCGTGAAGTACTCCTACCTGTGGGCCGACTGACGACTCACTCGGCCTTGCGCGACCCCGCCTCGAGGCGATCGCCGGTGGGCAGCTCCTGGTGCCCGCCGAATTGGAGGCGCATCGCCGAGAGCAGCTGATTCGCGTACTGGTCTTCATCCCGGGAGGCGAAGCGCTCGAAAAGCGACGCGGCGAGCACCGGCGCCGGCACACCGACGTCGACGGCGGCCTTGACGGTCCATCGCCCCTCTCCCGAGTCCGACACACGGCCGGCGAGCCCGTTCAGGTCGGGGCTCTGCTCGAGGGCGGCAGCCGTGAGATCGAGCAGCCAGGAGGAGATGACCGAGCCTCGCCGCCACAGCTCCGCGATCTTCGGCACATCGATGTCGAACTGGTAGAAATCCGGTTCCTCGAGCGGAGCGACCTCCGCGGAGTGCTCGGCCTCGCGCACTCCTGCATCCGCGTTGTGCAGAATGTTGAACCCCTCCGCGAGGGAGGCCATGATGCCGTACTCGATGCCGTTGTGCACCATTTTGACGAAGTGGCCGGCACCCGCGGGTCCGCAGTGCAGGTAGCCGAGCTCCTCGGGAGCGTATTCCCCCGACCGACCGGGCGTGCGATCGATCTCACCCGGTCCGGGCGCGATCGTGCGCAGCACGGGCTCGATCGTTCGAACCGCTTCGTCGGCGCCGCCGACCATCAGGCAGTAGCCGCGTTCGAGCCCGAACACACCTCCGCTCGTGCCGGCGTCGACATAGTGGATGCCTTCCTCCCGCAGAACCGCCGCGCGACGCACATCGTCGCGGTAGTTCGAATTCCCGCCGTCGATGATGATGTCACCCGGCGCGAGGTGTTCGGCGACCTCTGTGACGACCGTGCCCGTCAGCCCCGCCGGAATCATGAGCCACACCACCCGCGGGCCCTCGAGCTTCGACACCATGTCGGCGACGTCGGTCGCCGGCGTCGCCCCCTCCCCCGCCAGCGCGGACACCGCGTCGGCGTTGACGTCGTAGACGACGCACTCGTGTCCGTCGCGCATGAGGCGGCGCACGATGTTCGCCCCCATGCGTCCGAGTCCCACCATTGCCAGCCGCATCCGCGTCTCCTCTCGGGTCCCTCCGACCCTATCGACGCGCCCGATGGAGCGGGAACCCCTTGCGTGGGCTCACCGTGAGTAGGGCGGGTGGGACTTGAACCCACGATCGTCGGGTTATGAGCCCGCTGCCTTGACCAGCTTGGCCACCGCCCCCGGCATCCCGACCGGGATGACCTCGTACGAGCCTACCGGGCGTCGTCGTCGGGATCGTTGATCGGCGGCTCCGGCCAGACCTTCGCAACCGCCTCTCCCAGCCGCGTGGACCCGGTCGGCGGATGGGGTCCGTCGAAGCCGCTGCCGTCGCTGCCCCGCTCCAGAGGGAGTTCCTGGCTGTCGGAGATGATCTGGGGGTGGTGACGTGCGAGCTGGAACACCCCCCACACGGCGATGGCGCCGGCGACGGCGAACCCGATGTAGGCCCACAGGGGTGCGTTCTGCGCCTCGCCGAGGACCGTGAGTCCGATGACGACGGCGACGATCGGATCGATCACGGTCAGTCCGGCGATGACGAGATCGGGAGGCCCCGACGAGTACGCGGACTGCACGAAGTACGCCCCGACCGCGGTCACGATGAGAAGTGCCGCGACGCAGGTGAGGGTCAGCCACTCGAAATCTCCAGACTCGATGCGGCTGAGAACGACCTTGGCGAGCGTCGCCACGAATCCGTAGAGGATGCCCGCGGCCATGATGTAGAAGAGCGCGCCGACGTGGTGACGCCGCCACAGCCACACCGCACTGAACAGCACCGCGACCACCGCGAGGATGAGAAGGACGGTGATCAGCTGCCGGTCGCTGAGGGGCGTCTCGGTGGCGAACAGGGCGGCGATGGTCACGAAGAGGAAGATGCCGCCCACGCATGCCACGATCGCGATCACGGATCGCCGCGTCGGCCGATGGCCGCTGATCTTGGCGTTGAGGAGCGTCGTGATCACGAGCGCGATCGCTCCGAGCGGCTGCACCACGATGAGCGGCGCGAACGACAGAGCCGAGAGCTGACAGACGATGGCGAGACCCAGCATGACCGTGCCGAGCACCCACGACGGGCGCGCCAGGAGCCGGCCGAGCTGCGCAGCGGTCAGGCCCTTCTGCGTCCCTCCGCTCAGGCGCTCCACCTTGGTCACCCCTCGGTGCTGATACTGCGCCCCGAAGGACATGAAGACCGCGCCGATGAGGGCGAGCGGGATGCCGATGAGGATCCCCGGATCCTGGAACGCGCCCACGAGCTGATCGCCGACATCCTCGACACTGCCGACATCGATAGCGATCACGCTTCGACGATACCCGGGCGTCCGGAGGTTACGCTGTCGGACGTGCCCGTACTTCCGATCCGCATCATGGGCGATCCGGTCCTCCACGGCCCCGCCTCCCCCGTCGAGTCCGTCACCGACGAGATCCGCGCGCTCGTGGCGGACATGTTCGAGACGATGGATGCTGCGCCGGGCGTGGGCCTTGCCGCGCCGCAGGTCGGCGTGCCGCTGCGCATCTTCACCTACGCGTACGAAGACGACGACGGCCATCCCTGGCGCGGGGTGATCCTGAACCCCGAGCTGTGGATGCGTCCCCTGGAGCCGGGCGCACCCGATCCGGACGAGGAGTCGGAGGGCTGCCTCTCGTTCCCCGGCGAGCGATTTCCGCTCCGTCGTTCGGACACCGTCCGGGTGACGGGCATCGACCTCGACGGCATGCCCGTGACACTCGAGGTCGACGGATGGCGCGCCCGGATCCTGCAGCACGAGTTCGACCACCTCGAGGGCGTCCTCTACGTCGATCGACTGGACGACGGCGACTGGAAGACCGTGCAGAAGATCGCCCGCAAGCGCGGCTGGGGACGACCGGGCGCCGCCTGGACCCCCGGGGTGGACGAGCTCGAGGCGTAACGCACGCCGAGCGTCGGCCCCTCAACGGGTGATCATGGACCGACCTCAGTCGCAGTGCAGATACTGCGCGTTCGCGGGCGGTGGGTCGACCGTACAGGCATCCGGCACCATCACCTGAGCGAGCACGCCCCACCCGACGCAGGCGGCGACGACCGCCGTAGACACCACCCACACGATCCGTGTGACGCGCTTCTCGCGCAGGCCGACGATCTTCTTCCCGCTCATGTCCCCACTCCGTCAGGCCATCGCGAATCGCTCGGCGCTCACGTGCGCATCCGGTATCCCCAGCGTGGCGAGGGCGACTGTGACCGCGTCCATGACCGGACCGCTCGCGCAGAGGAAGTAGGCGCGCTCGCGCCGATCCGTCGGCAAGACGCGATCCAGCACGTCGGTGCGGATGCGGCCGGTCTCGCCATCCCAGCCGTCACCCGGGCGGCTGACGACGTGCACCACCTCGAGGTTCGGCATGCGCTCCTGGAGCTCGCGCAGCCGGTCGGCGCCGATGATGCGATCTTCATGTCGGTTGCCCAGGATCAGCAGACAGTCGCGGTCGTCGCCTCGATCGGCGAGGGTGGAGATCATGCTCAGCATCGGGGTCACCCCCACGCCGGCGGCGATGAAGACGAACCCGTTCGCATCGTTGCGTTCCATCGTCAGGTGGCCCCACGGCCCATCGAGGTAGACGACGCTGCCGAGCGACAGATCCGGAACTGTCGCGGTGAAGCCCTGCTCCGGCTTGATCGTGAACCGTACCCGCCCCGGGCTCTGCGCGCTGGAGGAGAACGAGAAGGGATGGTACGTCATCGCGAAAGGCGAACCCCCGACATGGATCCACGCGTACTGCCCGGCTTCGAACTCGAATCCGCGCGGGCCGAACGACCTCGGATCGACCGGCTCCAGCTCGATCGTCGACGAACCCGCCGCTTCGTTCTCGACGGCGACGACCCTCCAGCGTCGTCGCCAGCGGAGGATCGGGCGCACGATTCGCACCCAGACGCCGATCGAGACGAACGCGAGTGAATAGCACGCCCACAGCGCCTTCTCCCACGGCTCGTCGACGTAGTACCCGATCAGCAGAACGTGCACGAGTGCCGTCACGACGATCAGCGTCGCAAGCACACTGTGCATCACCTGCCAGACCGCGTATCGGATGTGCAGCCTCCGCCGCCAGATCGAGGTCACGATGAGCACTGCCAGAAGCACCACGCTCACCACCGCGAAGCGCGCACGGGCCGGCGCCTGAGCGACATCCAGAAGAGCGAGGAAGCGCGGATCCCAGAGGAAGAGGATGATCGGGTGAGCGAAGATGAGGAGCGCGATCAGCCAGGTGATCTGCCGGTGGAAACGCAGGAGCAGATCGAGTCCGAACACGCGCGCGGTGCGCACGGTGTGCGCGGCGAGGACGAATTGGAGCCCCATCAAGGAAAGCCCGACGAATCCCGCGGCCACCGACAGGTTCACCCAGAACCCACGTCCGGGATCCAGTTGGATCAGGCTGAGGATCAGCGGGCCGAGTGCGATGGTGAGGTACAGCGCGGCCCACCCCGCGGCGCGCGCCGGGGTGCGCGAACGGCGCTGCGGCATGACGGAGACCTTCCGATGTCGGGTGGGACCGAACCTATCGGAAGCGAACGGACGGGATCAAAACGGCACCGCCCTGCCCGGGTCGATCACCCCGCAACTCCGCGGGGATCCAGCACGACGGCCGGTGGAAACGACGAAGCCCCGGCCTTCTCTGCGAAGGTCGAGGCTTTCCGCTCCCCCACTTGGACTCGAACCAAGAACCTACCGGTTAACAGCCGATTGCTCTGCCAATTGAGCTATGGAGGAATATCCCCGCTGCGCGGGCAACCAGATGATCCTAACAGGATTCGCCCGACGGGAGGAAATCAGTCGGACGGCTTCGCGGCGGCCACCAGCCGGTGATCCGCGTCGCCGCTGGGCGTCCAGAGGAGGTCATCCGCTCCCCGGCCGGCGGCGATCGCATGCCCGGACCGCATGACGATCACATCAGCCTCGAGCCCGCGCACGACATCGCGGTCGTTGGTGCCGACCAGCGCGGCCATGCCGTACTCGTCACGGCGTCGCAGCAGCGCTGCGAGGGCCGCCGCCCGCACCTCGACGTCGAGATTGGCGAACGGCTCGTCGGCGACGAGAAGCTTCGGATCGAGGATGAGCGCCTGCGCGAACGCGACCCGCTGGCGCATGCCCGCGCTCAGCTCATACGGATACTTCGCGGCCGCGCCCAGCGGGAGCTGCATCTCGTCGAGCAGCCCCGCGACCCGGACGGCCAGCGCGCGGGCGTTGACGTTCTTGTCACGCGATGTGATGGGCTGACCGATCAGTTCCGACACCGTGAAGCGGGACGGCAGCTTCGCGCCGGCGGACTGCGGCAGGTAGCCCGTGAGATACGTCAGTCGGCGCAGCGCCCGCCCCGGACGTCGGACCCGGATGCCGTGCACGCGCGCGTCGCCCCCGACGACGGCGAGGCCGGACTCGCCGGCGCCGGCGATGACCGCGAGGAGGCTCGACTTGCCGGCACCGGTCGGGCCCATGATCGTGAGCGCATGCGCGTATGGCAGCGTGAAGGACAGCCCGTCCACGACACGCTCGTCCGGTGCACCGCGACCCGCCCGGGAGATCGAGAGATCATCGGCCCGGACGGCCACGTCCGCTTCTTCGATCCGCGACGCCATACCGACATCCTGCCGTGTCCGCGCACCGATCACCAGCGCGCATTCGTCAGTCCTCGGCGTCGAGCCGCTGGCGCTCGACGTCGAGCTCACGCAGTCGCAGTCGGATACGTCGCCCCTGCTCACTGTCGGCGGGCACCCGCTGGATCGCTCCGAGAAGCTCCGTCTTCTCGGTCTGGAGTCCGCGTCGCACGAGGCGCCGCGCGAGATCCGCGGTCGACGCCTCCGCGCTCTCGACCGTCGATGCCGGAAACGGCATGGTCAGCAGTTCCGAGGCGAGCGAGCGGTACGGTTCGCGCACCTGATCGATCGCCTCGACCGACCAGCCGGGCCGGGTCACGTCGGCCGTCTGCGCCACGACCTGCCGAACCGCCTCGAGCGCGGGAGTGCGGAATGGCTGGTCGACGGCACGCGCCAGCAGGGCGGTGTCGAGGCGGTGACCGAACTGAAGGAATCCCATCAGGGCATCCCGCTCGAGGGCGGCATCCGGCGTACGCGGGAGCTGAGCGACGGTCGCGCGCGACACCGAGGCGGAACCGTCGTCGTCCGGCCGCGCCGCGGGCGCAGCGCTCATGCGACGACGGTCCTCCGGCTCGCGTCGGCCGGCACGCTCGACCTCGCGTCGGACATCCTCGGTGTCCATTCCGAGGCGACGAGCGAGCACGCGGATGTACTCCGGCTGGATGAGCGGATCGCGCAGGTCGGCGACCACCGGTGCCGCGGACCGCAGGGCCCCGATCCGACCCTCCACGGACGCGAGATCGTAGGCGGCGATCCGCTGGTCCAGGACGAACTCGACCATCGGCGACTTCGACTCGACGAGGCCGCGGACCGCACCGTCGCCGCGGTGGAGACGCAGGTCGCACGGATCCAGTCCCTGCGGGCCCGTGGCCACATAGGTCTGTGCATTGAAGCGCTTGGCATCGGCGAACGCGCGAAGCGCGGCTTTCTGCCCGGCGGCGTCCGGGTCGAAGGTGAACACGACCTCGCCGGCCTGCGAGTCGTCTCCCATCACGCGCCTGAGGACCGTGATGTGATCGGACCCGAAGGCCGTGCCGCACGTGGCGACGGCGGTGGTCACCCCTGCGAGGTGACACGCCATGACATCGGTGTAGCCCTCGACGACCACCACGCGGTGATCCCGGGAGATGTCTCGCTTGGCCAGGTCCAGGCCGTACAGCACCTGCGCCTTGCGATAGATCGGCGTCTCGGGCGTGTTGAGGTACTTCGGACCGTTGTCGTCGTCGTACAGGCGCCGGGCGCCGAAACCGATCGTCTGCCCGGTGACGTCGCGGATGGGCCAGACCAGGCGACCGCGGAATCGGTCGTACACCCCCCGCTGCCCCTGGGAGACGAGGCCGGCGGCCAGCAGCTCCTCCCGACGGAACCCGCGTGCACCGAGCGCGTCGAGCATCCCCGACCAGCCGCGCGGCGCGTACCCCACGCCGAAGTGCGCCGCTGCGCCGGCGTCGAACCCGCGCTCGCCCAGGAAGCGGCGCCCGGCGTCGGCATCCGGTGTCGCCAGTTGCGCGCGGAAGTACTCCGCCGCCGCCGCGTTCGCCTCGTAGAGGCGCGCGCGGCCGCTGTTCTGCGGCGCAGCCCCGCCGTCCTCGTAGTGCAGCGCGTAGCCGATGCGCGCGGCGAGACGCTCGACCGCCTCCGAGAAGCTCAGGTGGTCCATGCGACGGAGGAACGTGTACACGTCACCGGACTCACCGCATCCGAAGCAGTGGTAGAAGCCGACCTGGGGCCGCACGTTGAAACTCGGGCTGCGCTCGTCGTGGAACGGACAGAGCCCCTTCATGGATCCGACGCCCGCGGGCTTGAGGGCGACGCGCTCGCCGATGATGTCGGCGATGTTGGTACGCGCCTTCACCTCGTCGACGTCCGCCTGACGGATCAGTCCGGCCATCAGACCCCGACCTCGCCGCGTGGACGAGGAGCCCCCGACGGCCGCGGCTCGCTGTAGCGCGGAGCCCAGACCCCCAACGAGGCGGCGTCGACCTCGCCGACCAGGCGGCCGTGCCAGGCGATCGCGACCTGATCGGTGAGGCTCGCCACCTGATCGACCACGACGCGACGGCGGGAGTCATCGTCGGCCGCGGCGTCGAAGTCGTCGGCGTACTGGGGGTCCAGCGCCTGAGGCGAGTCCCACAGCGCCGACGCCAAGCGCTTCAACACGCGTCGCTGTTCCCTGTAGAGCTCCTTGCGCCCGTCGATCGAGACCACCGTGGCACCGATGATCCCTTTCAGCACGGCCATCTCGGCCTCAATCACCCGAGGCACCACCACGTGCGCGCGGTAGCGCGTGAGAACGGGGCCGGCATACGCCTCCCGCGTCGCGGTCGTCGCGGCGCGGGCGAAGCGGCCGATGAGGTCGGAGGTGAGGTTCTTCAGACGGGCGAGGTCGGCCCGGCGTGCGGAGAATCCATTGATCCACTCCGGCAGCCGCATCAGCCGGAACAGGGCGTCGGCGAGTTCATCTCGAGCGAAGTCGTATCCGACCCATGACTGGATGGCCGTCAGCAGCGCCTCGTGCTCCGAGGTGTCCGAGAGCCGCCGCGGATCGAGGTAGCCGTTGACGACGGCGTCTTCGAAGTCGTGGACGGAGTAGGCGATGTCATCCGACAGGTCCATCACCTCCGCCTCGATGCAGCGCACCCTGCCGGGGGCACCGGCGCGCATCCAGTGGAAGACCGGCTCGTCGTCGGGATACACCCCGAACTTCAGCCGCCCACCGGGGTCGGGCAGGGGATGCTCCGCCGTCCAGGGATACTTGCACGTGGCGTCCAGGCTCGCACGCGTGAGATTCAGGCCGTGGCTCTGGCCGTCGGGTCCGAGCACCTTGGGCTCGAGGCGGGAGAGGATGCGCAGCGTCTGCGCGTTGCCCTCGAATCCGCCGACGTCTTCCGCCCAGTCGTTCAGCGCTCGTTCGCCGTTGTGTCCGAACGGCGGATGGCCGAGGTCGTGGCTGAGGCAGGCCGTGTCGACGACGTCGGGCGACAGGTGCAGCGCGGTCGCGAGTTCACGGCCGACCTGTGCCACCTCGAGCGAGTGCGTCAGACGGTTTCGCGCGAAATCGGCCGGGGAAGCCGGGCTCAGCACCTGGGTCTTCGCGGCGAGCCGGCGAAGCGCGGCCGAGTGGAGCACGCGTGCGCGATCACGCGCGAATCCGTCGCGGTGAGAGCGGTGCTGCTCGGCGTGGAAACGCGCGGCGTCATCATCGTCGTACCCGGCCGGGCGCTCCGACCGCATCGCGTCGTCGTCACCCGCCACTGTGATCCAGCTCCGCTTCGGCCATCGCGCCGGACGCGTCCGCGGCGAGCTCACGCGAGTGGAGCCATCCCTCGGGAAGCGCCGGCCGCTTGGGACTGCCCGCTCGCCCGCGCTGCCCCTCTGCGGCGGCACCCGGGTACGGCGCGGACAGGTCGAGCTCTCCGATCAGGTCGTCGATTTCCGCGAGGCTGGAGACCGTCGCGAAGCGGGCACGCAGATCACCGCCGACCGGATACCCCTTGAAGTACCACGCCACGTGCTTGCGGATGTCACGGCACCCACGGCTCTCGTCGTCGAAGAACTCGATCAGCAGCTCGGCATGGCGACGGAAGGCGTCGGCGACGAAGGCGAGCGTCGCATCGACGGGCGGCGCAGCCGTTCCGGGTCCACCGAGCCGTCGGGCGAGATCGCCGAACAGCCACGGTCGGCCGAGGCATCCCCGACCGACCACGACGCCGTCGCAACCGGTCTCGCGCATCATGCGCGCGGCGTCGTCCGCCGACCAGATGTCGCCGTTGCCGAGGACCGGCACACTCGTGACGGCCTCCTTGAGTGCGGCGATCGCAGACCAGTCCGCGCTGCCCGAGTAGAACTCCGACGCGGTACGGGCGTGCAGGGCGACGGCCGTGACACCGGCGTCTTCGGCGATCCGGCCCGCGTCGAGGTAGGTGAGATGGTCCGCGTCGATGCCTTTGCGCATCTTCACCGTCAGGGGCACGTGCTCGGCGGCGCGCGCGGCTCGCGTCACGATGTCGCGGAAGAGCCCGCTCTTCCACGGCAGTGCCGCCCCACCCCCCTTGCGCGTGACCTTCGGGACGGGACACCCGAAGTTGAGGTCGATGTGATCAGCCCGGTCCTCCGCCACGAGGAGTCGCACGGCGTTCTCGACGGTAGACGGGTCCACGCCATAGAGCTGGATGGATCGCGGCGTCTCGGACTCGTGGTGGGTGATCAGGCGCATCGTGGTGGCGTTCCGCTCAACCAGCGCACGGGACGTGATCATCTCGCTGACGTACAGACCCGCGCCGTACTCGCGACACAGCCGCCGGAAGGCGGTGTTGGTGATGCCCGCCATGGGGGCGAGCACGACCGGCGCATCCAGGGCGATCGGCCCGATGCGCAGGGCGCTTGCAGGCGCGGTGACGGTGGTGTTCATCCGGACCATTCTCCCAGACGCGGACCCCACGCGCGGGCGCCGCCGTACCCTGGGGATATGACCGCTGCCTCCGCTGTGCGAGACATCCCCTTCACCACTGCCGACGGCCACGAGGCGACCCTCGCGTCGTACGGCGACGGCGTCGCTCTCGTCGTCAATGTCGCCTCCAAGTGCGGTCTGGCTCCCCAGTACGAGCAGCTCGAGCAGCTGCAGCGCACCTACGGCGATCGCGGGCTGACGGTCGTCGGCTTCCCGTGCAATCAGTTCCTGGGCCAGGAGCCCGGCTCGATGGAGCAGATCCTCGACTACTGCGCCACCACGTGGGGCGTGAGCTTCCCCGTCAACGACAAGATCAAGGTGAACGGCCGCGGCGCCGCGCCCCTCTATGCGGCGCTGAAGACGGCGAAGGACGGCAACGGCAAGGCGGGGGCGGTGAAGTGGAACTTCGAGAAGTTCCTCGTCACACCGGATGGAAGCGTGCACCGCTTCCGCCCCACCACCTCACCCGACGACCCGGAGATCCTGCGGCTGATCGAGCAGCATCTGACCTCCTGACGGCGACCCGCGGGTTCTCAGGCCGGATCGACGACGACCTCCGCCGTCCGCTCGCTCGCGATCTGCTTCAGGATCTGTCCGAAGGCCTCCGGCGGCTGTGCGCCGCTGACGCCGTAGGCACCGTCGATGACGAAGAAGGGCACCCCGGTGATGCCGTAGGCGCTCGCCTGCGCCTGATCCGCTCGAACCGCCTCCAGGTAGACCTCGTGCTCGAGTGCGTGTCGCACCTCGTCCGCATCGAGACCGACCTCCGCCGCGAGGGCCACCAGCTCGTCGTCGCGGCCGAGGTGACGACCCTCGGTGAAGTAGGCGGCCATCAGTCGCTCGCTCATCTCGTGCTGACGCCCGCGCTCCTTGGCCAGGTGAAGCAGCTGGTGAGCCTTCACGGTGTTGGTGTGACGCAGCAGATCGAAGCGGTACTCGAGGCCGGCGTCGGCGGCCACACCGCTGACACGATCGAGCATCTGCTGAGCGGACGCCGCGTCGACTCCCTTATGCGCGGCCAGATACTCCGCTTCTCCGCCGTCGAAGTCGACGGGCGTCTCCGGCGCCAGTTCGAAGGAGTGGAAGGTGACACGCACGTCGGGGACGCCCTCGCCGCGAGAGGCGATCGCCTTCTCGAGGTTCCGCTTTCCGATGTAGCACCAGGGGCAGGCGATGTCCGACCAGACGTCGATCGCGATGGCATCCGTCATGCCGGAGGCAACATCCTCACGCCCTGCCGTATTCCGTCGCGGCCATCAGACGGCCTCATCGGGCGTGTCGACGGCGGCCCCGAATCGTCGCTCCCGGCCGAGGTACAGGTCGATCGCCCGCCACAGATCCTTCCTGCCGAAGTCGGGCCAGAGGGTGTCGAGGAAGACGAACTCCGCGTACGCGCTCTCCCACAGCAGGAAGTTGGAGGTGCGCTGCTCGCCGCTGGAACGCACGAAGAGGTCGACGTCGGGCATGTCCGGCTGGTACAGCCGTCGCGCGATGAGCTTCTCGGACACGGCGCGAGGCTTCAGTCGCCCCGCCGCGACATCGTCGGCGATGCCGCGCATCGCGTCGACGAGCTCGACGCGCCCGCCGTAGTTGACGCACATGGTCAGCGTGAGCACGTCGTTGCCCGCGGTGAGCCGCTCGGCGTACTGCAGCTCCGAAACGACCGAGGACCACAGGCGGGGCTTGCGTCCGGCCCACCGCACGCGCACGCCCCACTCGTTGAGCTGATCACGACGACGGTGCAGCACGTCGCGGTTGAATCCCATGAGGAAGCGGACTTCGTCGGGAGAGCGCGACCAGTTCTCCGTTGAGAACGCGTACACCGACAGGTGGCGGACGCCCGCCTGGATGGCGCCGGCGACGACGTCCAGCAGCGCCGCCTCGCCCGCCTTGTGTCCTTCCACGCGCGTGAGGCCGCGCCGATTGGCCCACCGTCCGTTCCCGTCCATGACGATGGCCACGTGGGAGGGCGCGGCGCCCGGCGGGAACGCGGGCGGGTACTCGCCCGTCCAGTCGACGGGACGGTAGGGAACGGCGTCGCGATGAGTGTACGGCTTGGGGCTCACGGGCGGCTTTCGACGTGGGACAGGGATCGGATGCCGCGCTCGAGGTGCCACTGGGCGTAGGCGGCGATGAGCCCGGACGCAGCGGTCGTGGCGGCGGCGGGGGCGTCGTCGACGGCGACCCAGTCTCCGCGGATGAGCGCACCGAGGTGGGAGACGGCCGCCGGATGCACCCGCGCGGCCCCGGTCGGCGCACACGCGGCGCACACCATGCCGCCGGATTGCGCGACGAATGCGTCGTGCGGACCCGGGGCGCCGCATCGGGCGCATTCTTCGAGTCCGGGCGCCCATCCCGACAACGCCATCGCCCGCAGCAGGTAGGAGTCGAGGATGTGTCGGGCGGAGTGCTCGCGCATCGACAGCGCCCGGAGTCCTCCGACCAGGAGCAGGTACTGCTGGGGGGTCGCCTCGGCTTCGTTCAGCCGGTCCGCCGCCTCGACCATCGCGCTCGCCGACGTGTAGCTGTCGTAGTCGACGACGATGTCCGCCCCGTAGGAGCCGAGCGATTCGGCCTGCTGCACGATGTCGAGCGAACGGCCCTGGTAGAGCTGCACGTCTGCGACCATGAAGGGCTCCAGGCGCGATCCGAATCGCGATGACGTGCGCCGGACACCCTTGGCCACCGCGCGCACTTTGCCGTGGCGGCGGCTGAGCAGGGTGACGATGCGGTCCGCTTCTCCCAGCTTGTGGGTGCGCAGGACCACGACCTCGTCGCGATAGGTGGGCACCCCTCGATTATCCCGCGGTGCGCACCGACGGGCCGCGGACGGCGCGCGGACAGGTCGTGAAGAGACGGAACCCCGGCGGCTCACCACACCGTGTAGAGCAGGTGCTGCACCAGCAGCGCCCACACGAGCTGAGCAGCCAGGAGGCGGCGCCGCCACGGGGCCGGGACGAAGGCGAACGCGATGGTGAGCCACGGCACGAACGGCAGCCAGATCCGTTCCACCTCGGCCTTGCTCATCCCCGACAGATCTGCCAGCAGCACCATGAGGGCGCCAGCCACGATGAGCCACCGCACCGCGGATCGGCGGCGCACCTCCGGGGAAACGGTCGTCGCAGCGATCGCACCGCCCACCGCCGGGCCCGCGCAGATCGCGAGGGCCGCGAGATTGCCCCAGACCCAATACGCGTATGGCCGCTCGGAGGCGATGCCGTCGGCGTACCTCTCGGCGAGCACGGGATATGCCTCCCACAGGCCGAATCCGCCCGCCGCGAAGCCGAGCACGACGGCGGATGCGGTCGCTGCCGCGATCGGGAGCAGCACCCAGCGCCGCGTCGCGATGAGCACCGCCAGAGCGAGAATGCCGAGCAGCAGCATCCCGTACGACATCATGACGGTCGCGCCCAGCACGATCCCGGCGATCGCCGCCCAGGCGATCATCGCGGCCGTTCGGGGGCGCGACGCGGCGACGGCGAGTGATGCGATGCCCCACGCACCGACCGTTGCGATCACGGCGTCGGCCGAGACGGCGAGGAACACGGCGGCCGGTGTGAAGACGAGGAAGGGCGCCGCCCTCCGCGCCACGGCCTCCGCGCCGAGGGCGCGCAGCGTCGTGAGCACCGCGGCCGGCAGCGTGGCGGCGACGAGCGTCACCACGATGCCGGCGGTGAAGTCGGAGCCGAGTCCGAGTCGCACCAGAGCGACGAAGAACAGAAGCATTCCCGGTGGGTGCCCGGCGACGTGGGTGACCCAGTTGTCGTCGGAGGCGTAGGGGATGCGCGAGACATACGTCGTCAGCAGCACGCCGATGTCGTCGACCTCGCGCGCGGTGCGCAGGTACTCGTACGGGTTGCCCAGCACACGGGAGATCCCCGTCGGACCGTCAACGAACGCGAGCGCGAGCATCCAGGTGGCCGCCGCGACGGCGGACGACGCGAGCAGCGCCCGCCACGAGAGGGTGAGCGCCCAGCGGTCTGCGAAACGCCACGCCAGAACGGCGATGAGCACCGCCGCAGCGGTGGCTGCGCCCACGTGCGGCACCCACAGACCATGAAGCGGAGCGATCGCGCGATCATCCGCGGAGCGCGCCGCACGCGTGGCGACATCCCACCCCGTCACGACGGGCACCGCCACGGCCACGGCGATCAGGGCGAGGGCGACTCCGCTTCCGATCACCGTCGCGCGACGGCGGATCGTGGCGGTTCGGACAGAGGGCATGCTCCGAGACTAGGCACTCCCCCGCCGTGCCCAGACCGCACCGTCCGCGGTTCGTAAGGTGCATCTCCGCTGGCCCGTGCTTGGCTGAAGGAATGACAGGACTCACGGCGAGGGCCTCGGCGCGTCTCGAACGCGCTGTCGACGCGATGCGCGCCCGCACGTCGACCCCGCCGCGTCGCACGCGGACCACGGTGGTGCTGGGGCGCGCGCTCGGCGTGCTCGTGCTCGTGTGCTTCCTGACAGGCCTCTACAGCCACGTGCTGCAGAGCCCTCCCGCCTGGTTCCCGCTGTCGCCCCGCCCCGTCGGGCTGTACCGGGTGACCCAAGGGGCCCACGTGCTGGCCGGACTCGCGATGATCCCGGTCCTGCTCGGCAAGCTGTGGGCGGTGTACCCCCGGCTGTTCACGTGGCCTCCGGTCACCGGCCCCCTCTCCCTCCTCGAGCGCGCCTCCATCGGCCTGCTCGTGGGCTCGGCACTGGTCGAGGTCACGATCGGCGTCATGAACATCGCGCAGTGGTACGCGTTCGACTTCTCGTTCCGGCGCGTGCACTTCGTGCTCGCCTGGGTTCTCGTGGGAAGCGTCGTGCTCCACGTCGCGGTCAAGCTGCCCCTCATCGTCGGGTTCTGGCGGGCCCGGCCGGTCGACCCGGCCGCGGAGGATGCGCCGCCCCGGCGCACGTGGCCCGAACAGCTCCCGACCGACCCGGGCGAGGCACCGAACCAGACCGAAGCCGTCTCGCGTCGCGGCGCGCTGATCGCGGTCGGAGCGTCAGCCGGTGCGATCCTGCTCGGCACCGCCGGACAGACCATCGCGCCGCTCGCGCCGCTCGCGGTGCTGTCGCCTCGGCGCCCCGGGATCGGGCCGCAGGGACTCCCGATCAACCGCACCGCCGCAGAGGCAGGCGTCGAGCAGAGCGCTCGGGCGGAGGACTGGATGCTCGAGGTGGCCGGGGCGCGGTCCCGCATCCGACTCACGCGTGACCATCTCGCCGCGCTGCCGCAGACGACCGCAGACCTGCCGATCGCCTGCGTCGAAGGATGGAGCCAGACGGCGACCTGGACGGGAGTGCGCCTGCACGATCTGATGGACCTCGCCGGCGGTACGACAGGCACGGGTCTGCGGATCACGAGCCTCCAGGTGCGCGGAGCGTTCTCCCGCACGGCGATGCCGCAGGTCTACGTCGAGGACCCCCTGACCCTGGTCGCGCTCCGATTGCACGGCGACGAGCTCGACATCGATCACGGCTACCCGGCCCGGATCATCGCACCGGGTCGGCCGGGCGTCATGCAGACGAAGTGGCTGAGCAGCATCGAGGTGCTGCCGTGACGGCCGCGCGGCTCGCCATCGGCGCGTTCGGGCTCGCGCTGCTCGGGTACGCCGCCGTGCTGGAGCTGACGACCGTCGCGTCCGCTCAATACCCCGCGGTGATGTGGTGGGTCTTCGCGGCGATCGTGGTGCACGACGGGCTCATCGCACCGGTGGTGGTCGCGTTCGGCGTCATCGGGCGCGGCACCGCGCGTCGGATCGGGCCGATCGCGGCCGCCGTCGCACGTGCGGCGCTCGTGGCAGCCGCCTGCTGCTCGCTGGTGCTCATCCCCGGGCTCGTCGTGCGAGCGGTCGGAGCGCGCAACCCGACGATCCACGTCGTGGACTACCCTCTGGTGCTCGCCGGACTCTGGATCGCGGCGGTAGCCGTCGCCGGCGCCGCAGTCCTGGTCGGGCGCCGTCGCGGCACCGCCGCGGTGACGAAATGACGTGATCCGCTCCGCACGTGCGCAGCACCCGAGAAACCCGCATCCCGCGCAGCTCGCACGACGGTTCGCCACCCGGCGCGCGCCCACGGGAACGCATCGCTCTCCCTCCCCGCCGCATCCACGACGGTGAACAGCGATCGCTCGTCCAGGTCTCGGTCGGCGTCCGTCTCGACGACGATCCGCCCCTCCGGCGCGAGCAGATCATGGCACCGCAGCAGAAGGGCTCGAGGGTCGCCGCCGATGCCGATGTTCCCGTCCATCAGCAGGACCGTGCGCCACCGTCCTTCGAGCGGCAGACGATCGAAGATCGAGCGCTCCAGTGCGGGTGTCCCTTCGGCACGCGCTCGCCGGACGGCCGCCGGTGACACGTCGATCCCCATGGCCGCCGACGAACGCTCCGCCGCCGCACGCACCATCCGGCCCGGGCCGCACCCGACGTCGAGTACCGGTCCCTCCGCCGCCCCGAGCGCGGCCAGGTCATCGCGATCGGCGGAGCCGCCGAGCGCGACGAAATTCCACTCCTCCGCGATCTCGCCGTTGGTGAGGCGTCGCAGCTGCAGCACGCCGTCCCGACCGCCTTCGAGCATGCGTGTGTACGGATCCGCGCCGCCGGCGGCGAACCGCGACCCGGGCACATCAGCCGACACGCGCCGCACCCGCCTGGATGCCCTGCCACACCGCCGCGAAACGACCGCCGGGGGCGTCTTCCGCGACGCGACGCGCGTCGTCGGCGCGATCCACGTCGCGTACGACGGCGAGATCGCGCACGCGCAGCCCCGCCTGGGTGAGACGACGTCGCTGCTCGCGTCCCGTGGACGAGGTCGACATGCTCACCCCTCGGATGAGTGACCCATCCGGCTCACGCATCGCCAGGGCCCAGAATCCCCCGTCCTCGGCGGGTCCGAGGTAGCCGTCGACGTCGTCGGGCCACGACCGGACCGGCTCGGCGATATGCGCCCGTGTGAGCTGGGGGGTGTCCATGCCGATGAGCAGCAGGGGACCGTCAACGGCATCGAACAGATGCCCGAGGCGGGCATCGAGGTCGCCCTCGGGCTGCGGCATGACCTCCAGATCACGATGCTCGTGCGCGACTCTGCCCGCGAAGAACAGGATGCGGCGCGCGACGGGGAGAGAGCGGACCAGGTCGATCGTGTCGTCGAGGCTCGCGCGCGCGAGGCGCGCCGCCTCCTCGGGCAGCAGGGGCGGCGTCAGCCGCGTCTTCACGCGCCCCGGCACGCACTCCTTGGCGACGATGGCGACCGTCAGATCGTTCATGGGACCTCCCGGAGAACGCGCGACATGTCCGAGATCGCGGTCGCGGTGCCGCGCACCGTGCCGGTCACCTTCGACACGCCCACGCGTGGTCGGTAGAGCACCGGTGTCTCGCCGATGCGCCAGCCGGCGGCGGCGGCACGCAGAACCGTCTCCAACGGATACCCGCTGCGGCGATCGCGGACGCCCAGTTCGAGCAAGGGCACCCGGTTCGCGGCGCGCATCGGGCCGAGGTCGCTCAGCGGCACGTGCGCTGCGGCGGAGATGCGGCGTGCGAGATAGCGGTTCGCCACACGCGCATGCCAGGGCCATGCCCCGCGGCCCTGCATGACACGCGACCCGAGCATCAGGTCGCGCTCGCCGCGGGCGACGGGGCCGACGACGTCGGGAAGCTGTCCGAGGTCGAAGGACGCATCGGCGTCGGCGAAGGCGACGATCGGCGCCTCTGCGGCGGCCAGTCCCGCGTGAACCGCCGATCCGTAGCCGCGCCGCGCTTCGTGGATGACGGTCGCGCCGGCTTCCGCCGCGACCTCCGCCGAACCGTCGCTCGATCCGTTGTCGACCACGATCGCGCGGTAGCCCTCCGGGAGGCGCGCGAGCACGTCCGGCAGGGCCGCCGCCTCGTCAAGGCACGGAAGCACGACATCGACACGAATCATGATCCGACGCTAGCCGCTCGCGCGGCCACGAGGGCCAACGGCGATCATTACGAAACACGGACGGCGGCGCGCACGCGACGCACGCAGGCGCCGGCGGGCGGGGATCGCCCGTAGGGTGATCACGTGAGCACGTCGCCGCACCGCAGTGGCGACCTCGAAGGTCGCCGCATCCTCGTCGTCGACGACGACCCCACCGTCGCCGAGGTCGCCGCAGCCTACCTGTCCGCCGCCGGCTTCGTCGTCGACGTCGCCGCGGACGGCGTCGAAGCCCTCGAGCGGCTCGAGACGCTCGCCCCCGATCTGGTCGTGCTCGATGTGATGCTGCCCGGAATGGACGGCATCGAGACCTGTCGTCGCATCCGAGCCGGCGGGGACACAGCCGTGCTCATGCTCACCGCCCGCACCGCGGCGGACGACCGCATCGTCGGGCTCGAGGCCGGCGCCGACGATTACCTCACGAAGCCCTTCTCACCCAGGGAGCTCGTGCTGCGGGCGCAGTCGGTGCTGCGCCGCACGCTCGCCGAGGCGCGCCCGGAGGGGCCGGTCGTCTGCGGGGGGTACCCCTATGTCTCTTGTCAAGCGGCGAGGGCCGGTTCGGGAAGGCGTGGCTGGTAGAGGGTGCCGTCGCGGAGCATGGCGTAGAGGACGTCGGAGCGGCGTCTGGCGAGTGCGATGAGTGCTTGGTTGTGGCGTTTGCCTTGGGCGATCTTGCGGTTGTAGTAGGCGCGGGACTCGGGGTCTCGGAGCGCCGCGAACGCGGAGAGGAACATGGTCCGTTTCAGGATCTTGTTGCCCCGGCGGGAGGGATGCTCACCCCGGATCGATGTCCCGGACCTTCGGGTGACGGGTGCGAGCCCGGCGTAAGCGGCGAGGTGCCCGGCGGTGGGAAAGGACTTCGTGGTGACTTCGGTGAGGAGCCGGGCCGCGGTCCTGACGCCGACTCCGGGCATGCTCGTCAGGACCGGCTGAAGAGGGTGCTGCTCGACGATCTTCTCGACTTCGACGATGATCTCGTCGCGCTGTCGGCGGAGCGCGGATAGTTGTTCCGCGAGGCGTGGGAGCACGAGCGCGGCGGCGTCGGTGCCGGTCACGACGACGGTCTGCTCACCGAGAGCGCTGGTGATCTCGCCCGCCCAGACGCGGCCCTTGCGGGGTGCGTTCTTCAGGAGCCGGTTCCCGAGCCGCTTCTCGCCCGCCGACTTCATCGCGGCCGGTGACGGGTAGTGCTGCAGCAGGTCGAGCATCGCGGGATGGTCCAGCCGCGGCCCGATCACGCGCTCGAGTGCGGGGTGAATCTGCGTGAGCAGGCCGCGGATCCGGTTGGAGACCTGGACGATCTGCCCGGCGAGGTCGTCGTCGAACCCGCAGAGCATGCTCAGCTCTGCAACCTGCTCGTCGGCGACCTGGATCGAGCGGAGCGTGTGCGGCATCGTCCGCGCCGTCTCAGCGATGATCGCGGCATCCCTCGCATCGGTCTTCGCCTCACCGGGGTGCAGATCGGCGATGCGGCGCATCGCCAGCCCGGGAAGGTAGCCGACCAGAGCGCCAGCCGCCTGCGCGACCGCGACCGGCAACGCGCCGATCGTCGCGGGCTGATCCACGACCAGCAGGATCGTGCCGTGCGTCGCGAGCTGGTCGAGCACTCCACGAAGCCGGCGTTCGTCGTTCGGCAGCGCCTTGTCGAAGAGCTTCTTGCCGGCCCGGTCGAGGGCGACGGCGTGGTGTTCGCCCTTCCCGACGTCCAGACCGACGAACACGTCGACCTCGTCGTATCTGCCGATGCTGGTGACCACAGTGTCCTCCGTTCGCTCACGACGGCGTCCCGCGACGGTGCGTCTCGGCATCCACGTTACGAACGGCCTCGAGCATGCTCGGGTCCAGCCCCTATCAGCGATCACACACCGCCAACCAGGCCCGGTGACAACACCCCCCGGATCATCAAAGACAGGGGGCAGCAATCATGCCGGGCCCGGCAGGCCGTCACCGCCTAGCATCCTCCGCCAGACGGTCACGAAGAAAGTAACGGGGTACCGCATCGACCCGGCCGCCCGCATCGCCACCCGCGACGGTGAGGAGCTGGCTCTGACCGCACGGGAATTCGATCTCCTCGAGTACCTCGCCCGCCGCCCGGGACAGGTGTTCGATCGCCGGCGACTCCTCCAGGCGGTGTGGGGGTGGTCCTTCGGCGACCTGTCGACGGTCACCGTGCACGTGCGTCGCCTGCGGGAGAAGATCGAGCCCGACAGGTCCCGACCCCGCCATCTGGTCACCGTGTGGGGTGTCGGGTATCGCTTCGATCCGACCGGCGAACCCCCCGGAGAAGGAGGGGCATCGTGAGCGTCCCGGACCTGGTCGCCGTCGTGGCGATCACCTTGTCGATCAGTGTCGCGGCGGGGATCGTCGGTGTCGGCGTGCTGCTTCTGCTGCGCCGCACACCGCTGTACACACAGCCGGCCACCGCCCTCACGGTGGGGGTCGTGTCGGTCGTCGTGAGCATGATCGCCGTGGCGAACCTCATGTATCTGTCGCCCCACGACCTGGTGGTGGCCATCGCCGTCGCGATCGCGGCGGGCATGAGTTCGCTCCTCGTCGCGGTCACGCTCTGCGTCTGGGTCGCGGGAAACATCCGTGCGCTCTCCCGCGCCGCAGAACGCATCGGCAACGGCGAGGTCGTGGTCGCGTCGTCTCGGGCCGGGAGCGCCGAGTTCGCCCGCGTCGAGGAGGCTCTCGCGCACACGAGCGAGCAGCTGCGGCTCTCCCGCGAGCGCGAAGCCCGCGTCGAGGCGTCACGCCGGGAACTGGTCGCGTGGATCTCGCACGACCTGCGCACGCCGCTGGCGGGCATCCGGGCGATGGCCGAGGCACTGGAAGACGAGATGGTCGACGACCCGGGCAGGTACCACCGCCAGATGCGTTCCCAGGTGGATCTGCTCGCCTCCATGGTCGACGACCTCTTCGATCTCTCCCGGATCGACGCCGGTGCACTGCGCCTGCGGTTCGAGGACGTCGCGCTGCTCGATGTCGTCAGCGACGCCGTCGCCGATGTACGTCCGGCTGCGGGCGACCGGGAGATCACGGTGGACGGCGACCTGCCGCGGGATCTGTCGGTGCGTGTGGACGCCGGCGAGCTCTCGCGAGCGGTCGCGAACCTGCTCATGAACGCCGTGCAGCACACCCCGTCGGGAACGCCCATCGCGGTGCGGGTCGAGCTGATCGAGGAGCGTCCGACCGTCTCCGTGATCGACCGCGGTCCCGGTATCGACGACGAGGACCTGCCGCGCCTGTTCGAAGCGGGATGGCGCGGCTCTCGCGCGCGAACCCCGCACACCGGGTCCGGAGCCGGCCCGGGAGCCCGGCTCGGGTTGGCCATCGTGCGAGGGATCGTCCACGCACACGACGGCGCGGTGGTCGCGACCAACGTCGCGGGAGGATGCCGCTTCGATATCCACCTGCCCGCGGCATCGGATCGCGCGACGGGCTGAGTGTCAGGCGCGCAACGGAGCGGTGGCGAATTCGCGCAGCCCGCGCCCCGGCTCCACCTGCGCTCGCCATCCCCATTCGGACGCGGCACGTTCGGCCGATGCGGTGATGTGGCGCACGTCGCCGAGACGGTACTCGCCGGTGACGATCGGCGCCGGGCCGGACGCCGCATCGCTGAGGAGGGCCGCCACCTCGCCGATGGTCACCACGTGTCCGCTCGCGACGTTGAACGCCCGGGCGACGCCGTCACCGGCATTCCCCACCCAGCCCACAGCGGCGAGATTCGCACCGGCGACGTCGTCGACATGGACGAAGTCCCGCCGCTGACCGCCGTCTTCGAAAACGCGAGGGGCCTCCCCGCGCTCGAGTGACGAGCGGAACAGCGACGCCACGCCCGCATACGGCGTGTCGCGCGGCATCCCCGGCCCGTAGACGTTGTGGTAGCGGAGCGCCGCGACGGTGCCGCCGGTCTCGCGCGCCCAGTTCCCCGCGAGATGCTCCTGGGCGAGCTTCGTCGTCGCGTAGACGTTCCGCGGGTCAACGGGCGTTTCTTCGTCGATCAGTCCGGGCAGCAGCAGTTCCCCCGTCACGGGGTCTCGGGGGTCAAAGACGCCGGCATCGAGGTCGGCACGCCGCCGCGCGGCGGGTACGACCGCGTGGTCGGAGCCGGAGGAGGTGTACCGTCCTTCGCCATACACGACCATCGACGAGGCGAGCACGAGGCGCCCGACACGGGCACGCCGCATCGCCGCGAGAAGTTCCGCGGTGGCGAGGACATTGGAGGAGACGTAGTCGGGCGCATCCGCGAAATCGACGCCCAGTCCCACCTTCGCAGCCTGATGAGAGACGGCGTCGACCCCGCGCAGCGCACGATCGAGCACCTCGGCGTCACGGACATCGCCGCGGATCACCTCGACATCGGGGTGGAGCACGGGCGTTCCCCCGTGCACGTCGTCACGGAAAGAGTCCAGGACGCGCACCTCGTCGCCTCGGGCTCGCGCCGCCTCGACGATGCGGGTGCCGATGAAGCCGGCGCCGCCCGTGATGAGAATCCGCATCAGGTGCGACCCGAGGCGGCGCGGCCGAGCACGTCAGCACGCGCTCCGTCATCGAGCAGCGCTCGTCCGGCATAGTCGGCGGGGATCGCGGCGATGGTGCCCTCGACCGCAGCGACGACACCGGGCAGGGCGGCGGCGAATCGCTCGTAGACGACGTCCGCGCTGACGGTCTCGTCGCCCTCCGACACGCCCGCATCCATGTCGGTCACCACGCAGAGCGTCACCGTGCCGATGCCGAGCTCGGCGGCGAGGGCGACCTCGGGGAAGAGGGTCATGTTGACCAGATGGGCGCCGTCGCCGCGCAGACTGAGGGACTCGGCCCGTGTGGAGAACCTCGGCCCCTCGATGACGGCGACCGTCGCTCCCGCGTGCGCGTCGGGGGCCGCACTCGCGGCAGCCCGCCGCAGCACCGGGCAGAACGGATCCGCCAGCGGAAGATGACGCACCGGCTCGCCCGGCACGGTGCCGTCGAAGAAAGTGTCGGCACGGTGACGGGTGCGATCCAGCAGCTGGTCGGGTATGACCAAGGTCGCGGGCGGAAGCGCGGGGTCGAGCGATCCCACCGCTGCCGACGAGACGATGCCCCGCACGCCCAGCGACGCCAGCGCCCACGCGTTCGCCCGGGCAGGGATCGATCCGGGCGGCAGCGAATGCGCGCGACCGTGCCGGGGAAGGAACGCGACGCGCCGACCGGCGACCTCGCCGACCGCAACCGGTTCGCTGGTCGGACCGAACGGCGTGTCGACCACGATGGTCTCATCGAGATGGTCGAATGCCTTCTCCAACCCGGTGCCGCCGATGACCGCGAGCGTGATGGCCTCGCCCACGCTCGTCAGACCGCCGCCAGGTCGTGCGTGCGCGTGCGGGTTCTGATCGCCCGGTTGACCGCGGACACGATGGCCTTGAGGGATGCGGTCGAGATGTCGCCGTCGATCCCCACACCCCAGAGCCGGTCCCCGTCCACCTGAACCTCGACGTACGCCGCCGCCTGGGCGTCGCCGCCCGAGCTGAGCGCGTGCTCGACGTAGTCGTACAGCGTCACATGGATCCCCTCGGCGCGCAGCACCTCCAGGAACGCCGCCACCGGACCGTTGCCGACTCCTCGGGCCTCCACCTCGCGGTCGCCGTCGCGCAGCCGCACATCCAGCGCGACATCGCCGGTCATGTCGCTCTCGGTCCGCGTGGAGAGCAGCTCGAATCGGCCCCATCGCGCGTCGGCGTCATCGGTGGGAAGGTACTCGTCGGTGAAGACGTTCCAGATCTCGCCGCTCGTGAGCTCGCCGCCCTCGGCGTCTGTCTTGGCCTGCACGACACCCGAGAATTCGATCTGGAGCTTGCGCGGCAGATCGAGGGCGTGGTCGGACTTCAGAAGATACGCCACGCCGCCCTTGCCGGATTGCGAGTTGACCCGGATGACGGCCTCATAGGATCGGCCCAGATCCTTCGGGTCGATCGGCAGGTAGGGAACGGCCCACTCGATCTCGTCGGGCGAGACGCCCTCGTCGGCCGCGCGGGCGGCCATCGCGTCGAAGCCCTTCTTGATGGCGTCCTGGTGCGAGCCGCTGAAAGCCGTGAAGACCAGGTCCCCCGCCCACGGGCTGCGCTCGTGCACGGGCAGCTGGTTGCAGTACTCGGCGGTGCGCTTGATCTGATCGATGTCGCTGAAGTCGATCTGCGGATCGATGCCCTGCGTGAGCAGATTGATCCCCAGGGCCACCAGATCGACATTGCCGGTGCGCTCGCCGTTGCCGAACAGACATCCTTCGATGCGGTCGGCGCCGGCCATGTACCCCAGTTCGGCGGCGGCGACGGCCGTGCCACGGTCGTTGTGCGGATGCAGCGACAGGATGACGTTCTCGCGGTGCGCCAGGTGGCGACTCATCCACTCGATCGAGTCGGCGTACACGTTGGGTGTCGCCATCTCGACCGTCGCGGGCAGATTGATGATGACCTTCCGGTCGGGGGTGGGCTCGAGGACCTCGATGACCTGGTTGCAGACGTCCACGGCGAAGTCGAGCTCGGTGCCGGTGTAGCTCTCCGGCGAGTACTCGTAGAACACCTGCGTGTCCGGAATCGTGCGCTCCATGCGTCGGCACAGCCTCGCCCCTTCGAGGGCGATGTCGATGATTCCCTGCCGATCGGTGCGGAACACGACCTCGCGCTGCAGCACGCTCGTCGAGTTGTAGAGGTGAACGATCGCCTGCTTCGCGCCGCGGATCGACTCGTAGGTGCGCTCGATGAGGTGCTCCCGCGCCTGGGTGAGCACCTGGATGCTGACGTCGTCGGGAATGAGATCCGTTTCGATCAGCTGCCGCACGAAATCGAAGTCGGTCTGGCTGGCCGAGGGGAATCCGACCTCGATCTCCTTGTAGCCCATCTTCACCAGCAGCTCGAACATGAGCCGTTTGCGCTCGGGGCTCATCGGATCGATGAGCGCCTGGTTGCCGTCGCGCAGGTCGACCGCGCACCAGCGCGGCGCTTGCGTGATCCGCCGGGCCGGCCAGGTGCGGTCGGGCAGGTCGACGGAGATCTGCTCGTGGAAGGGGCGGTACTTGTGCACCGGCATCCCGGAAGGCTTCTGCGTGTTCTTCATGGTCGCTTCTTCGTGTCGTCGGAGGATGGGGAAACCCCGGGGCCATGACGAGGCTCCGCGACGAGGAAGGCCCTTAGATCGAGGCCTCGTCGCGGCGGCTAAGAAGAAGGAGCCCGCCGAAGCGCATGACCCCAGCGTACACCCGGGCGCCCGGTGAGGTCACGTCAGAACCCGAGCCGACCCAGTTGCTTCGGATCGCGCTGCCACTCCTTGGCGACCTTGACGTGCAGCGACAGGTAGACGCGCGCGCCGATCAGGGCTTCGATCTGGCCCCGGGCAGCGGCTCCCACGTCTCGCAGGCGCGCCCCCTTGCGCCCGATGATGATCGCCTTCTGAGAGTCGCGCTCGACGACGACGTCGGCGTAGACATCGGTCAGATCCGAGTCCTCGCGCTCGGCGATCTCCTGCACGACCACCGCGATCGAATGCGGCAGTTCGTCGCGCACCCCCTCCAGCGAGCACTCCCGGATGATCTCGGCGACGCGGTCCTCGATCGCCTCATCGGTGACGACGCCCTCGGGGTACAGGGCCGGCCCCGGCGGCAGAAGCGCGAGGAGCTCGTCCGACAGCACGTCGAGCTGCCGGCCGGTGGACGCCGAGAGCGGGATCACGGCGTCCCAGTCCTCCCGCAGCCCGTCGACCTCGAGAAGCCGATCGGTGATCTGCGCACGCTCGGCGGCATCGGTCTTGGTGACGATGGCCACCTTCCGCGCCCTCGGATAGCCGTCGAGCGACTCGGCAATGCGCCGGTCACCGGGGCCGACCTTCTCGGTGGCGGGAACGCAGAACCCGATCACGTCGACATCACCGAGCACCTGCTCCACCAGGTCGTTGAGCCGCTCGCCCAGGAGCGTGCGCGGCCGATGGATGCCGGGGGTGTCGACGATCACGAGCTGCCCGCCCGGACGATTGAGGATCCCGCGGATCGCGCGCCGGGTCGTCTGCGGCTTGTCGCTCGTGATCGCGACCTTCTCTCCGACGAGGGCGTTGGTGAGCGTCGACTTGCCGACGTTCGGTCGCCCGACGAAGGTGACGAATCCGGATCGTGTCGTTTCGGTCATGCGCCATCGCCTCTTCGGATGATCCGGATCTCGCCGGTGGATGTCTGAGGAACGGGGATCTCACCCGTGCGGGGTTCGGTCTTGTCGGACCGCGGCTTGTCCGACCGGGCGACGAAGACCGATGAGATGCCGCGCCCCCGTCCGCGCGAGGCACCGCCGGTGATCACGAGACCGCCGACCTCCACCGTCGAACCCGGTTGCGGCACGCGTCCGAGCGCCTTGCCCAGGAGGCCGCCGATCGAATCGACGTCCTCGTCCTCGAGCTCGAGATCGAACAGCTCGCCGACCTCGTCCAGCCCGAGACGGGCGCTCACGCGGAATCGACCGTGCTCGAGCGGCGTGATCTCATCCGCTCGGGGGTCGTACTCGTCCGAGATGTCGCCGACCAGCTCCTCGATGATGTCCTCGAGGGTCACGAGCCCCGACACACCGCCGTACTCATCGACGACCATGCACACGTGCACACTGTCGCGCTTCATCTGCTGCAGGAGCGTCTCGGCCTTCATCGACTCCGGCACGAACACGGCGCGGCGGGCGATGCGCGCCACCGGGGTGTCGCGCCAGCCGGTCTCGTCGCGGAAGCCGAACTGCACGAGGTCCTTCAGGTACAGCACCCCCACGACGTCGTCGGCGTCGTCGTCCATGAGCGGAATGCGCGACACGCCGCGGTCGAGGAAGATCGCCATCGCGTCGCGCGTGGTCGCGTCGGCGTCGACGGTCACCATGTCGGTGCGCGGCACCATGAGTTCGCGCACGTATCGGTCGGTGAAGTCGAAGACGGAGTGGATGAGCTCGCGATCGTCTTCTTCGATGAGGTCGCGCGAGGCCGCCTCGTCCACCATGCTGAGCAGCTGCTCTTCGGAGGCGAACGACGCACCGCGGGCCACACCGGGGGTCACCCGGTTGCCGAGGAGCACGAGACCGTGCGCGAGGGGACCGAGCATGATCCGCACGCCGCGCACGATCGGCGCTGCCCCGCGCAGGAGGCCCCGGGCGTGCTGCCGGCCGAAGTTCCTGGGGCTCGCACCGACCACGACGAAGGAGATGCCCGACATGAGCACGGCCGCCGCGAGCGTCGCCCAGAAGAGGTTCTCGAACAGGAGGGTGAACGAGACGGTCACCAGCACCGCCGCGGTCGTGTCCACGACGACGCGGATGAAGGCGACGGCGGTGGAATGCGCGTCCGGGTCGGCTGCGATGCGCCGGAGCGCGACGGTGCTGCGACCGTCTTCGCCGAGCTCCTCGAGGTCGGTGCGGGAGGTGACGCTCAGGGCGGCGTCGACGGCGGCCATGAGCCCGCCGAACGCCAGCAGCAGAACCGCCGCGATGAGAAGGAGTGCCTCGGTCATGCGCGGCGGCGACGCTCGGCCGCCTGGAACGACGCGATGAGGTCGCGCTGCAGGCCGAACATCTCCCGCTCCTCGTCGGGCTCGGCGTGATCGAACCCCAGCAGGTGCAGCAGGCCGTGCGTGGTCAGCATGACGATCTCGTCCATCGTCGAGTGCTTCGCGGCGATCGCCTGCGTCTCGGCGACCTGGGGGCACAGCACGATGTCGCCCAGGAGCCCCGCCGGTGTGGGTGCGTCTTCGGTGCCCGGGCGCAGCTCGTCCATCGGGAAGCTCAGCACGTCCGTCGGTCCGGGCTCATCCATCCACTGCACATGCAGCGCCTCCATCGCCCCCTCGTCCACGAGGAGGATCGCCAGATCCGCGTCGGGACTGACCCGGAGCTCGGCGAGGTCGTGCTCCATGAGACGCAGCAGAACGGTCTCGTCGATCGCGACGCCCGATTCGTTCGTGATCTCGATGGTCATGAGCGTCCTCGTTTCGGAAGGTGGTCGCGCGGCCTGCTGGGCCGGTCCGCGGCGCGGCGCTCCGCCCGGTTGGCGAACTCGGTGGCCTCGTCGCGCTCGCGCCGCGCGGCGAGCCGCCTCTCGTCGTACTCGCTGTACGCGTCGACGATGCGCCCGACCAAGGTGTGGCGCACGACGTCCTCGCTGGTGAGGTGGGAGAAGTGGATGTCGTCCACGTCACCGAGGACGCGCGTGACCAGCCGCAGACCCGAGGCGCCCTGGGGCAGGTCGACCTGCGTGATGTCGCCGGTCACGACCATGCGGGTGCCGAAGCCGAGACGCGTGAGGAACATCTTCATCTGCTCGGGCGTGGTGTTCTGCGCCTCGTCGAGCACCACGAAGGAGTCGTTGAGCGTCCGTCCGCGCATGTACGCCAGCGGCGCCACCTCGATGGTGCCGGTCGCCATGAGCTTCGGCACGATCTCGGGATCCATCATCTCGTTCAGGGCGTCGTACAGCGGGCGCAGATACGGATCGATCTTGTCCGTCAGGGTGCCGGGGAGGAACCCCAGTCGCTCCCCCGCCTCGACCGCGGGCCGCGTGAGGATGATGCGGCTGACCTCCTTGCGGTGAAGCGCCTGCACGGCCTTCGCCATCGCCAGGTAGGTCTTGCCGGTTCCGGCCGGGCCGATGCCGAAGACGATCGTGTTCTCGTCGATGGCGTCGACATAGGCCTTCTGCCCGAGGGTCTTCGGGCGGATCACCTTCCCCCGCGACGACAGGATCTGCTCGCCGAGCACCTCGGACGGTCGCATGCCGCCGTCGGCGCGAAGGATGCGGCTGCTCGAGGACACGTCGGTCGGTGCCATGTCGTGGCCGGCTCTGGTCATGGCGAGGAGCTCGTCGACGAGCGTGCGCGCCGACGCGACGGCGCCGGCTCCGCCCGTGAGCGTGATCTCGTTGCCGCGCACGTGCACATCCACCTCCGGGTGCTCGCGCTCGACGACTCGCAGCAGACGGTCCTGCGGGCCGAGAAGCTGCACCATCGCGACGCCGTCCGCGTAGACGCGGTCGACGGTGGGTTCCTGATCAGGCACCGAGGGTCTTCTCCTCCAACTGTCCGGCGAGCACATGGGCGTGCACGTGGAAGACGGTCTGCCCGGCGGCAGCGCCGGTGTTGAACACGAGACGGAACTGGCCGTCCGCGTGCTCGTCGGCGACCGTGCGCGCCAGTCCGACCACCTCGGCGAGCAGTGCGGGGTCGCCTTCGGCCAGCTCGACGACATCGCGGTACCGCTCGGTCTTCGGGATCACGAGCAGGTGAACCGGCGCCTGCGGTGCGATGTCGCGGATCGCGAAGGCGTTGTCGGTCTGGGCGATGATCTCCGCGGGGATCTCGCCACGCAGGATGCGGGTGAAAACAGACGATTCCGTCATACCGCGAGTCTATCGGCGCCCGCCGCCGCCGCGGCGTGAGGTCCGGTCACCAGCGGTGCAGCGCCGCACTGGCCAGCGCGAGCGCCGCGGGTCCGGCGGTGGAGGTGCGCAGCACATTCTCCCCGAGTCGCACCGGCCGCGCTCCGGCCGAGCCCAGCCGATCGACCTCCTCGGGCGTCAGCCCGCCCTCCGGTCCGACGATCACGAGCACGTCGGTGGTGTCCTGCGGATCGAGGAAGACAGCGGTGAGCGGGTCGGCGGCGTCGGGGACGAGCACGAGCAGTCGCGCGTGCTCCGCGCGCGCGGCGAGGTCGGCGGTCGACACCGGGGCGGTCACCTCGGGGATCCAGGCGCGATGCGCCTGCTTGGCCGCTTCCCGCACGATCGAGGACCATCGCGCACGGCCCTTCTCGATCTTCGCGCCCTGCCAGCGGGAGACGCTGCGTGAGGCCTGCCACGGGATGATCGCATCCGCACCGATCTCGGTGGCGGCCTGCACGGCGAGCTCGTCCCTGTCGCCCTTCGCGAGAGCCTGCACCAGCACGAGTCGAGGAGCGGCCGCGGGCACCGTCCGCCGGTGCGTGATGACGACGGCGACCCGCTGCGGCGAGGCCGCGGCGACCTCACCCGACAGCCATGCGCCGCGGCCGTCGCCGACGGTCACGGCCTCACCGACGCGCACCCGACGCACGACGGCGGCGTGATGCGCCTCGCGCCCCGTGAGCACGACCTCGTCACCGTCGAGCGCGGTGTCCCCGTCGACGACGAAGTGCAGCGGCATCGGTCAGCCGTTCCGGAGGCGGTCCCGCAGCCTCGCGAACAGGCCCTGGTGGAATTCCGCGAGCTTGGGCGCGGGCGCTTTCGTCCGCTTGGCGAAGTCCTCGATGAGCGCCCGCTCCTTGTGGTCCAGGCGGGTCGGGGTCACGACGTGCACTCCGACGCGGAGGTCGCCCCGCTGGCTGCCGCGCAACGGGGTGATGCCCCGCCCCTTGATGGTCAGGACATCGCCCGCCTGCACACCCGGCCGGATCTCCAGGTCGACCGTGCCGTCGAGTGACTCGATGGTCGTCGTCGTGCCGAGGACGGCATCGGGCATGGACACCTCCAACGTCGCCAGCAGGTCATCCCCCTCGCGGCTGAAGGTCTCGTGGTCCTTCACCGACACCTCGATGTAGAGGTCGCCGTTGGGGCCACCGGCCTGTCCCACCTCTCCCGAGCCGGGGAGCTGCAGCCGCAGGCCGGTCTCCACGCCCGCGGGGATGTCGAGGGACACGGTGCGACGTGCCCGAACCCGCCCCTGCCCCTGGCAGGTCGCGCACGGGTAGGGGATGGTCGTTCCGTAACCCTGGCACACCCGGCAGGGCGCGTTCGTCACGACATTGCCGAGCAGGCTCCGCACCTGCTGCTGGACGTGGCCCGAGCCGTGGCAGATGTCGCACGTGACCGGCTGCGTGTTCGGCTGGCAGCAGGAGCCGTCGCAGGTCTCGCACAGCACCGCTGTGTCGACCTCGATGTCGCGGTGGACGCCGAACACGACGTCGCCGAGATCGAGCGTGACGCGCACGAGCGCATCCTGTCCCCGCTCACGGCGGGAGCGGGGACGCGGACCCCGCGAGCCGCCGCCCCCGGCGGCACCGAAGAAGGTCTCGAAGATGTCGCCGAAGGAGCCGAATCCGGCGGCGCCACCACCGCCGAACGGCGAGTCGCCGCCCATGTCGTAGCGTGCTCGCTGATCGGGATCGCTCAGCACGTCGTACGCGTGCGTCACCGACTTGAACCGCTCGGCGGCGTCATCCCCTGGGTTCACGTCGGGGTGCAGCTCCCGCGCCAATCGCCGGTAGGCCTTCTTGATCTCGTCGGGGCTCGCGTCTCGCGAGACACCCAGCACTTCGTAGTGGTCAGCCACGTTCGCCTTCCCACCCGTGTCGCCACGGGATCGTCTGTGTTCGAGCGCCTCAGCGGGCGCCTTCGTCTTCTTCGAGCAGCCGCGACAGGTAGCGCGCCACCGCGCGCACCGATGCGAGGTTGCTCGGATAGTCCATGCGAGTCGGCCCGAGCACGCCGACACGCGCCCGGGCACCGGACGCGTCGTACTCGCCCGCGACGACCGACGCCTCCGCGAGACCGAAGGGCTCGTTCTCGCGTCCGATGCTCGCGGCGAGACCGTGCTCGTCGGCCACCATCTCCCCCATGAGGCGCATGAGCGTCACCTGCTCCTCGATCGCCTCGAGCAGCGGATAGATGCTTCCGCGGAAATCCGACTCGCGCCGTGCGAGATTGGCCGTTCCCGCCATCACGAGTCTGTCCTGCCGGAATTCGTCGAGTTCCTCCGCGACGATCATCGCGATCACGTCGATCACAGCGTCATCGGGCGAGCGGTGGTCGCCTCCAGCCGAAGCAAGGCGTTCGGCGATCGCGTGTGCACCGTCCCGGATGGGGCGGCCGACGATGAGATCGGCGATCGCCGCCCGCAGGCGCACGATCTCGTCCTCGGCGGGATCGCGCGGGAGGAAGACGAGCCGCTGCGACACGCGGCCGGTGTCGGTGACGATCACAACGAGCATGCGCCCCGCATCCAGCCCGACCAGCTCGATGTGGGACACATGCGCCTGGGCGAAGGAGGGATACTGCACGATGGCGACCTGGCCGGTCAGCTGGGTCAGCGCCCGGACCGTGCGCACCATGAGGTCGTCGAGATCTCCCGGCGCTTCGAGGAAGGCGGCGATGGCCGTCCGCTGCGCGGGCGAGAGCGGACGAACCTCGGCGAGGTGGTCGACGAAGACGCGATACCCCTTGTCGGTGGGTATCCGTCCGGACGAGGTGTGCGGTGCGGCGATGAGGTCCTCGTCCTCGAGCATCGCCATGTCGTTGCGGATCGTGGCCGCCGACACCCCGAAGGCGTGGCGCTCCACGATGGACTTGCTGCCGACCGGCTCGCGCGTCTCGACGTAGTCCTGCACGATCGCGCGGAGGACTTCCAGTCCGCGTGCGCTGACCATGGATCCTCCCGCATACGTGTCCGGCGTGCACTGGCACTCGTCTCGAGTGAGTGCCAATTCTATCGCGCCGACCGCCGGAGCGCGCGTCGGGCCCGCCCGTCAGTCCGTGAGGGCGCGCACGACGGCGTCGGCGAGCAGCCGGCCGCGAAGGGTGAGCACGATCGTGCCGCCGATCGCGCTGGCCCCATCGATCAGGCCGTCGGCGATGAGCCCCGGCACCGCGCCGCGTCGGTCGCGGGGCACGAGCGCGATCGGGAGCCCCTCGCGGATACGCGAACGCAGCAGCACGGTCTCGAGGTCCCGCGAGGAACGGTCCGGTCGCTCGCGCCCGGCCGCGGGAGACGAACCCTCGCTCAGCCGCGCGGCGTATGCGGCGGGGTGCTTGACGTTCCACCAGCGGAGGCCGCCGATGTGGCTGTGCGCGCCGGGCCCGAACCCCCACCAGTCCGTACCCCGCCAATAGGCGAGGTTGTGCTTCGACCGGTCGGATTCCCGCCGTGCCCAGTTGGAGACTTCATACCACTCCAGGCCCGCCGCGGCGAAGGCCGTCTCGGCGGCCTCGTACATGTCCGCCTGCAGGTCGTCGTCGGGTGCCGGCACCTCGCCGCGCCGGATCTGGCGCGCGAGCTTGGTGCCGTCCTCGATGATCAGGGCGTAGGCGGAGATGTGGTCCGGCTCCAGGGCGACCGCAGCGTCGACCGAGCGCGACCAATCCGAGAGGCTCTCCCCCGGCGCGCCGTAGATCAGGTCGATGCTCACCCCCAAACCCGCGGCGCGCGCGGCAGCCACGGCCTGGCCGACGTTCTCCGGTCGGTGCGTGCGATCGAGAGCGGCGAGCACGTGCGGGACCGCAGACTGCATGCCGATCGACATGCGGGTGACGCCGGCGTCGGCGAGCTCGTCGACGACGGCGGGGGTGACCGTGTCGGGATTGGCCTCCACGGTCACCTCCGCGCCGTTCGCGATCCCGAAGGTGTCTCGGATCCCCTCGAGCATGCGAGCGAGGTCGCCGGCAGGCAGGAGGGTCGGGGTCCCGCCGCCGAAGAACACCGTCGACGCCTCCCGCAACGGCCCGCGATGGGCCAGAACCCGTCCTGCGAGCCGCACCTCGTCCAAGAGCGTGTCGGCGTACGCGTCCTGCCGCGCACCGCGCAGCTCCCCGGCCGTATAGGTGTTGAAATCGCAGTATCCGCAGCGCACGCGACAGAACGGCACGTGCAGATACGCGCCGAAGGCGGCCGCGCCGCCGAGGACGAGATCATCGGGCAGCATCCCGTCCGCGGGAGCGGGATCACCGAGAGGCAGCGCAGCGCCCATCAGCGCGCTCGATCCGCACTCACGCGGGCGTCGTGTAGAGCGGCGAGATCGCCCGCAGATAGCGCGTGAAGAGTTCGCGACGCCGGCGGCGCGTCAGAGCGGGGATCAGTCGGTACAGCGTCGCGCGCGGCACATCGAAGGCGCGAACGGTGAACCAGACTTCGTCGTTGTCGTGCCATTCGATCATGAAGGATTCCTCGCCGCTGACGACCGAGCCGCCCACCGTGCCGAGGGCGAAGCCGATCCGTCGCGGCTCCTCCACCGCGAAGATCACCCGGAGTTCCGCGTCGACGCTCATGCCCGCGACTCGGCCGGCGAGCCGGATGGAGGTGCCCGCACCGACGAACGGGGTGCCGTCGGTGTCGAACCGCTGATCCGCCTCGGTGCGGCTGGGTGCGATCGGTGCGCCCTCGGCATCGAAGCTCACGCCCGAGTACATCGGCCCGGGCGCGGGGCGCACATCGCTGAGGGTGAGTCCCGACCCGCGCTGCGCCGTCCATGACAGCAGCGATTCGCCCGCGCTGCGGAAGCGCGACTCCCCCGATCCGATCCGCCACGCCTGCTCGGCGGGGATGCTCCGCTCCGGCGGGAAGTGCATGAGGTCAGGCGCCTGCGTCGCCCCGACGGCTGCGTAGTCGACCGTGTCGTCCTTGAAGGTTCCGCGGCGCATATGTCGAGCCTACCGATCCGCTCCCGAGCATCCGGTGAGTGCCGGAAGCTCCTACTTCTTCGTCTCGACGTCACCGGACAGCGCGGCGATGAACGCCTCCTGGGGCACTTCGACGCGACCGACCATCTTCATGCGCTTCTTGCCCTCCTTCTGCTTCTCCAGCAGCTTGCGCTTGCGGGAGATGTCGCCGCCGTAGCACTTGGCCAGCACGTCCTTGCGAATGGCACGGATGTTCTCACGGGCGATGATCCGCGCGCCGATGGCCGCCTGGATCGGCACCTCGAACTGCTGGCGGGGAATCAGCTTGCGCAGCCGCTCGGTCATCATCGTGCCGTAGCCGTACGCCTTCTCCCGATGCACGATCGAGCTGAACGCATCGACCTTCTCGCCCTGCAGGAGGATGTCGACCTTCACCAGGTCGGCGGTCTGCGAACCGGCCGGCTCGTAGTCGAGACTCGCGTATCCCTGTGTCTTCGACTTCAGCTGATCGAAGAAGTCGAAGACGATCTCCCCCAGCGGCATGTTGTAGCGCAGCTCCACGCGATCCTCACTGAGGTAGTCCATGCCGAGCAGCGAGCCGCGCCTGGCCTGGCAGAGCTCCATCACGGTTCCCACGTAGTCCTTGGGAAGCAGGATCCCGACCTTGACGACCGGCTCCGAGACCTCTGCGACACGCCCGTCGGGATACTCGCTCGGATTCGTGACGGTGACCGTCTCACCCGTGTCGGTCATCACGTCGTACGTCACCGAGGGTGCCGTGGTGATGAGATCGAGTCCGAACTCGCGCGTGAGCCGCTCGGTGATGATCTCCAGATGCAGCAGTCCGAGAAACCCGCAGCGGAAGCCGAATCCGAGGGCCACCGAGGTCTCCGGCTCGTACTGCAGAGACGCATCCGAGAGCTTCAGCTTGTCGAGCGCTTCGCGCAGATCCGCGTAGTCGCTCCCGTCGATCGGGTAGATGCCGGAGAAGACCATCGGCTTCGGATCGGTGTACCCCGGGAGGGCGTCGGCCGCGGGCTTGCGCTGATCGGTGATGGTGTCGCCGACCTTGGACTGCCGCACATCCTTCACACCGGTGATGAGGTAGCCCACCTCCCCCACTCCGAGGCCCTGCGTGGGGATCGGTTCGGGGCTGGAAACCCCGATCTCCAGGAGGTCGTGGGTCGCACGCGTCGACATCATCTGGATGCGCTGGCGGGGCTGGAGCTTGCCGTCGACCATGCGCACGTAGGTGACCACACCGCGGTAGGAGTCGTAGACGGAGTCGAAGATCATGGCTCGGGCCGGGGCGTCCGCGTCTCCCACGGGAGCAGGGATCTTCTCAACCAGACGGTCCAGAAGCGCCTCGACCCCGACACCGGTCTTCCCGCTCACACGCAGCACGTCGTCGGGGTCGCCGCCGATGAGACCCGCCAGTTCAGCGGCGAACTTGTCGGGATCCGCTGCCGGCAGATCGATCTTGTTCAGGACCGGAATGATCTGCAGGTCGTTCTCGAGCGCCAGGTAGAGATTCGCGAGCGTCTGGGCTTCGATGCCCTGTGCCGCGTCGACGAGCAGGATGGCACCTTCGCACGCCGCGAGCGAGCGCGAGACCTCGTAGGTGAAGTCGACGTGGCCGGGGGTGTCGATCATGTTGAGGGCGAAGGCCTGCTCCATACCGTCGTCGCCCGTGACGGCCCACGGCATCCGCACGGCCTGCGACTTGATCGTGATGCCGCGCTCGCGCTCGATGTCCATGCGATCCAGGTACTGCGCGCGCATGTCACGATCAGCGACCACCCCGGTGATCTGGAGCATCCGGTCGGCGAGCGTCGACTTGCCGTGGTCGATGTGGGCGATGATGCAGAAATTCCGGATCGACTCCGGTGGAGTCGCGGAAGGCTGCAGGGGCTCGAGTGCGCGCGGTGACATGTCCCGTCGATTCTACGGGGGTCGCCGGCGCGGCCGCGCGCTGAGCCGACACCGCTCCGCCCCTCGGATTTAACGCAACGTTAACGCATCCCTATCGCAATGAACCCCGAAGTCGCAGAGAGTTGACCAGGCCGCCCGCGATCGCGTCGGCGCCGGAGAATCTCGAGAAGGAGTCCTCTGTCGTGACTGAACCGACACCCCCGACATCGTCCGCATCACGCGCGCGATCGGCCGCCGCGGCACTGACCGTGGCCGCACTCGCCGCCACCGGCATCGCGTTCCCCGTTGCGGCGACCGCGGCCGTGTCCACGGACGCCCCTGTGGTCATCAACGAGGTCTACGGGGGCGGAGGCAACAGCGGCGCCGCTTTCAACCGTGACTTCGTAGAGCTGTACAACCCGGGCTCTGCAACCGTCGACCTCGCGGGATGGAGCGTTCAGTACGCACCCTCCAGTGGCAGCGGATGGCAGGCGACGCCGTTGTCCGGATCGATCGCCGCGGGCGGCTCCCTACTGGTCGGCCAAGCGTTTGGGACCAACACGTCGCTTCCCGGATACACCGCCGACATCGACGGGTCGATCGCAATGAGCGGTTCGAACGGCACCGTCGCCCTCGTCGACTCCGCCACTCTGCTGCCGACGGCGGACGTCGCCTCGCAGGACAGCGTCGTCGATCTTGTCGGCTACGGCTCGGCGTCCATCTTCGCCGGCGCCGGCGCGGCGCCCGGAACCACGAACGCCACGAGTGTCTCACGCGACGCCGACCACACCCACACGGCCGACAATGCGGCGGATTTCACCGCCGGTGCGCCCACGCCCGTGGGGTCGACCTCGGACGAACCCGGTGACCCCTCGCCGACCCCGACCCCGACCCTGCCCGCAGACCCGGTCGCGATCTCCGAGATCCAGGGGACCGCCGATGCGTCCCCTCTCGTCGGCCAGACCGTCACCACGACCGGAATCGTCACCGCGCACTACCCCAGCGGCGGCCTGAACGGATACGTGCTGCAGGCCCCCGGCACCGGCGGCGACATCGATCTGGCCATCCACGACGCCTCGGACGCCATCTTCGTCTACTCGTCGGCCACCGTCGGCGACGTGGCCCTGGGGGAAACGGTCGAGGTCACCGGTCAGGTCAGTGAGTACTACGGCCTCACGCAGCTCTCGGTACCCGCCGGCGGGGCGACGATCGTCGCCGATGCCGAGCCCGTCGCTCCCGTCGAGCTCCAGTGGCCGGCCGGCGACGCCGAGCGCGAGAGCCTCGAATCGATGCTGCTCGCCCCGCAGGGCACCTACACGGTGAGCAACACGTACGGAACCAATCAGTACGGCGAGGTCGGGCTCGCGTTCGGTGACGAGCCGCTGCGCCAGCCGACCGATGTCGCCGCACCCGGGTCCACCGAGGCTGCCGCCGTGGTGGCGGACAACGCCGCACGCGGTGTCGTGCTCGACGACGGCGCCTCGACGAACTTCACGTCGTCGGCGAACTCGTCCCTCACGCCCCCGTACGTCTCGCTCACCGAGCCGGTCGTCGTCGGCGGGACCGCCACGTTCGACGAGCCGGTCGTGCTGAGCTTCGGCTTCGACCTGTGGCGCTTCATGCCGACCGCACCTGTCGCCGACGATGGAACCGGTGAGGACGGCGTCACCTTCTCCAACCCGCGCACGTCGGCTCCCGAGGCCGTCGGCGGCGACGTCTCGGTGGCCTCGTTCAACGTGCTGAACTACTTCACCACGCTCGGCGAGGACATTGCCGGGTGCGAAGCCTACGAAGACCGCGACGGCGACGGCAACAACGTCCGCACCGGCTGCGACGTCCGCGGCGCATGGGATGCTGCCGACCTCGAGCGACAGCAGGACAAGATCGTCGCGGCCATCAACGCCCTCGACGCCAGCGTCGTCGGGCTCATGGAGATCGAGAACTCCGCACGCCTCGGCGAGACGGCCGACGAAGCGACCGCGACTCTCGTGGACGCGCTGAACGACGCCGCCGGCAGCGACATCTGGGCATACGTGCCGTCATCGGATGACCTTCCCGAGGCCTCCGAGCAGGACGTGATCACGAACGCCATCATCTACCGTCCGGCAGAGGTCGTCACCGAGGGCGCATCGCTCGCGCTCGGCGACCAGTCGGTGTCGGACCAGGCGTTCGGGAACGCGCGAGAGCCGATCGGTCAGGTCTTCGCGCCGACCGATGGCGGCGAGGAGTTCCTCTTCGTCGTCAATCACTTCAAGTCGAAGGGCTCAGCGGGCCCCTGGCCCGGTGACGCCGACGCCGGCGACGGCCAGGGCAGCAGCAACGAGTCGCGCGTGCGCCAGGCGACGGCCCTGGCGGAATGGGTCGAGGAGGCCCGAGGCGACACCGAGAGCGTCATCCTCGCCGGCGACTTCAACTCCTACGGCCAGGAGGATCCGATGCAGGTGCTCTACGGAGCCGGATACGTCGACGCGGAGACCGCACTCGACATCGACACGTCGTCGTACTCGTTCTCCGGGCTCTCGGGCTCGCTCGATCACATCCTGATGAACGAGCACGCGCTCGCCCGTGCGACCGGCGGTGACATCTGGAACATCAACTCGGGTGAGTCCGTCGCCCTCGAGTACAGCCGCTACAACAACCACGGCACGCTGTTCTACGCCGACGACGTGTACCGGTCCTCGGACCACGACCCGGTGCTGGTCGGTCTGACCGCGGAGGCGGCGACCGACGTCACGGAGGTCGACGTGCTGACGATCAACGACTTCCACGGCCGGCTGGAGGGCGACTCCTACGGGGTTGCGGGCGCTGCCGTGATCGCCGGGGCCGTCGACGCGTTCGAAGCGGAGAACCCGAACACGCTGCTCGTCTCGGCCGGTGACAACATCGGCGCGTCGACGTTCACCTCCTTCATCCAGGACGACCTGCCCTCGATCGACGCCCTGGTGGCCGCCGGGCTGGACCTGGGCGCGGTCGGGAACCACGAATTCGACAAGGGCTTCGAGTTCCTGACCGATGTCGCAACGCCGCGCTACGGCGCGGGCGATGCGGCTGAGGGCGCGCGTTACAGCCTGGGTGCGAACGTGTACGCGAGGGGGACCGAGGACCCGGTCCTCGAGGAGTACGACATCGAGGACATCGACGGGGTGCGCATCGCCTTCATCGGAACGGTCACACCGGACACCGCGGTCATGGTCTCGCCGGACGGCATAGCCGACATCGAGTTCGGCGACCAGCTGGAGGCCGCGAACCGCGTCGCCGCAGAGATCACGGCCGGCGATCTCGCCGACGTCATCGTGCTCCTCACGCATGACGGCGCCGCGACGGACTCGTGCGAAGCCCTGACGTCGGAGGACACCGACTACGCGGAGCTGGTCGCCGGCGCGTCCGACGACATCGACGCCATCGCGTCCGGCCACACGCACCAGGAATACGCCTGCATGCTGCCCACCCCCGGCGGCGGTGAGCGGCCGGTGATCCAGGCGCTCGAGTACGGCAAGGCCCTCGGGCTGCTCGAGATCTCGGTCGACACCGAGACCAAGGAGCTCGTCTCGATCGACGGCTCGGTCGTTCCGCTGACGGACGGGGAGACCCCCCTCTACCCGGCGGATCCCGAGGTCGCCGAGATCGTCGCGGACGCCGTCGAGGTCGCTGAGGTGGAGGGTTCGGTGGAGGTCGGATCGATCACCGGGGACATCCTGCGCGGCGGCACTCCGCCCGGAGACGACCGCGGCGTCGAATCGGCGATGGGCAACACTCTCGCCGACATGTACCTGTGGGCCACCTCGAACGAGGACTACACCGGCACTTCGGCCGACATCGGGATGATCAACCCCGGCGGGCTCCGCGCCGACCTTCTCTACGGCGAGGACGGCACGGTCACCTACCGTGACATCGCCAACGTGCAGCCGTTCGCGAACACGATCGTGACGGTCGAGGTCACGGGAGCGCAGCTGGAGCAGATCCTCGAGGAGCAGTGGCAGCCGGAGGGCGCCTCCCGCCCCAAGCTGCACATGGGCATCTCGGAGGGCTTCTCGTACGAGTACGACCCGGATGCAGCGCCGGGATCGCACATCGTCTCGATGACGCTCGCTGGTGCACCCGTCGGCGAAGACGACACCGTCGTGATCGCGACGAACTCGTTCCTCGCGGCCGGCGGCGACAACTTCACCACGTTCACCGAGGGAGCCGACATCACCGACACCGGTCAGGTGGACCTGGCCGCCTCGGTGGCGTACTTCGCGACCTTCACACCCGTCGACCCGGCTCCGCTGGGCCGTGCTGTCGTCGCCGATGAGACAACGCCGACTCCGTCTCCGTCTCCGTCGGACGGATCCGATGCCGACGAGGAATGGGTCGAGTGGACCATCGGCTCGGGCACGGTGGAGCAGGGCGGGACGCTGACCGTGGAGCTGTCAGGGCTCACGCCCGGTCAGACGGTGTCCGCGACCCTCTACAGCGACCCGATCGTGGTCGACGCGATCCCGGCCGCGAACGCTCAGGGCGAGATCACCTTCATCGTCGGCATCCCCGCCGACTTCGACACCGGGGCGCACACCCTCGTGCTGGAGTCCGAGGGATACGAGTCCGTGGAGATCCCGGTCACCGTGGTCGCCGCCGGATCGCTCGCCGCCACGGGCGCGGAGGTGCCGTGGGGTCTGGCGCTGATCGCGGCCTTCCTCGTCGTGATCGGGGGCACCATCGCCGTCACGCGACGTCGCACCACGACGGCGTAGCACCAGGACACCGCCGCCATGAAGGCCCCGGTCCCGATGAGGGCCGGGGCCTTCCCGCGTCCGCCCGCATAGGCTGGAGCCATGGCGGTGGAGGTCGTGCTGGTCCACGGCATCCGCACGTCCGCAACCATGTGGCGGTCGCAGGTCGCACACCTCGAACAGCGCGGCAACGCCGTCACCGCGGTCGACCTCCCCGGTCACGGATCCCGGATGGACGAGGCGTTCACGCTGGAGGGTGCATTCGCGACCATCGACGCCGCGGTCCGCGACGCCGCGGAACGCGGCCCCGTTCTCCTCGTCGGCCACTCGATGGGCGGACTGCTCTCGATCGAGTACGTCGGCGCCGAAGATCCGCCACCCGTCGCCGGCTTCATCGCCGCCGCATGCACCGCGATTCCCCGAGGGGTGGGCCTCGCGACATACCGCATGCTCGCCCGCGGCTTCGATGCCCTCCCCGACCGCGGCATGTGGCTGACCGATCGCGTGCTGAACGCCACCCTTCCGGACGAGACCCGGTACGACTTCGGTGCCGGCGGCTACGCCCTCGCCGCGCAGGATGTCGCACTGCGCACGCTGTCCGTGCTCGATCTGCTCGCAGCGCTCGAGCGCATCGAGGTGCCGATGTGGTTCATCAACGGACAGTACGATCAGCTCCGGGCGAACGAGCGGCTCTTCACCCGCATCGCCTCCCATGCCGAACTGATCGTCGTCCCGCGGACGACGCATCTGGTCACGGCGATGCGACCTCGAGTCTTCAATGCGCTGCTCGACCTGGCTCTCGCGACGCTCGAGAATCCGGATGCGGGCGGATCGTCGCGAACCTGGTAGGATCGGCTTTTGGCTTGCGTGTGGGTTTCCCACCCTCACGACCGCCGTGCGGCATCCCTCTCCTGCCACTCGGCAATCCACCGATCACTCCGAACGAAAGATACGTCGAACGTGGCGAACATCAAGTCGCAGATCAAGCGCAACAAGACCAACGAGAAGGCGCGCGAGCGCAACAAGGCCGTCAAGAGCGAGCTGAGGACCGCGGTGCGCCGCACCCGCGACGCCGTCGCGTCGGGCGACAAGGCCGCGGCCGAGAAGGCGCTCGGCACGGCGACCAAGAAGCTCGACAAGGCCGTGAGCAAGGGCGTCATCCACCGGAACCAGGCGGCGAACCGCAAGTCGTCCATCGCGAAGCAGGTCGCCTCGCTCTGAGCGAACCCGCTGATTGCCGAAGGCCCGTCCCGATCCGGGGCGGGCCTTCGGCATGACGGCGACGCGGCGCGCCGGACTCAATCACCGAAGGGCGCCCGGGTGGCGATCACCGTGACCAGTCGTTCAACGGCGAACACGGCGTCACGCGACGCGCCCTTGACCTCGGCATCCGCACGCGCGGCGGCCTGGACGGCGATCTGCAGTGCCGCCTCATCCCACCCTGCGAGGTCTCGGCGCGCCCGGTCGACCTGCCAATCCTTCAGGCCGAGCCTCGCGGCAAGGGCGCTCGAGGACTCGCGGACGCCGTAGACGCGGGCCATCGTGCGCAGCTTGGACGCGATCGCAGCCACCAGCGGGACAGGATCCGCACCCGAGGCGATCGCATGGCGCAGAGAGACCAGCGCCTCACCGTAGCGGCCCGCGATCGCCGTGTCGGCGACGGTGAACGCAGACGTCTCGACGCGGCCGCCGTAGTAGCGCTGCACGGTCTGCTCGGTGATGTCGCCGGAGACATCGGCGAGGAGTTGCTGGCAGGCGGCCGCCAGCTCGGTCACATCGTCCGCGAACGCCGAGGTGAGCGCCCGCAGCGCGGCCGGCTGGATGCGACGCCCCGCAGTGGAGAACTCCCCCGCCGCGAAGTCGTAGCGATCTGCGTCCCGCTTGATCGCCGGGCACGCCACTTCGACACCGCCGCCCTGCCCTGCTCGGATCGCGTCGAGAAGCTTCTTGCCCCGGACGCTCGCGCCGGTGTGGCGCAACGTGACGGTGGCGCCCTCCTGCGGATTCCGAAGATACGAGATCGCCTCCGCCAGGAACGCGTCGGAGCACCTCTCGACGCCGCTGACCCGGACCAGACGCGGCTCCCCGAACAGCGATGGAGACGCCATCGCGAGGAGCGTTCCCGCCTCGTACGCGTCGGCGCGGATGTCGGAGACCTCGAGGCTCGCATCCTCGGCCTTGAGGTAGTCGCGCACGCCGGCGATCGCCCGCTCCGCGCACACGTCCTCCGGGCCGGATACGAGGACGACCGGCGCGGGCTGGGGTGCCCGCCATGACAGCTGCGGAATCGCCGACTTCGGTGCCGCGGACCCTCGTCGGCGTGGAGTCGGGGACATGATCTCAGCCTAGCCGCCGGCACCGACGGCGCCCGCGTGGTCGCGCCACACCCGGAGCACGCCGGCCTCGCGCCATATCGCCACGATCCCGTCGGTGTCGGTGCGTGCGACGACGCCGCCGTTGGACACGACGAGCGCCAGCGCCTCCGCTCGCGGGTGACCGTAGTCGTTCTCGCCCACCGTCACCACGCCCAGTCGTGCCGAGACGGCCTCGTAGAGCGCGGCGCTCTGATCGGCACTGCCGTGATGGGCGACTTTGACGACCTCGAACGGGGAATCCACCCCGGGCAGAAGCTGTCGCTGCGGCTCCTCCGAAAGGTCGCCGAGGAGCAGGATGGACGGCAACCCGCCGCCCGTGAACGCGACCACGACGCTCGCATCATTGCCGGGGGCGCCCCCGGCGTCCTCCCGCGGCCAGAGCACCCGCCAGCGCGCGCTTCCGAGCGTGCCGGCATCGTCTGCGGCGACCTCGAGGACACGGGCACCGCCGTCGCGGAACGAGGTGACGATCGCCGTGTCGTCCGGTCCGTCGACCGGGCCGTGCATCATCACACCGGTGCGCTCGGCCACGACGGCGGCTGCGCCGACGTGGTCATGGTCGAAATGGCTCAGCACGACCAGGTCGAGACGATCGACTCCGACGCGGTCCAGACAGGTCCGCAGCGCCTCCGGATCAGGGCCGGTGTCGATCAGCGCGACACGGTCGTCCGCACGCACGAGGACGGCATCGCCCTGTCCGACGTCGCATGCCAGCATCTGCCACGACGCGGGGAGGGTGGCGGGCCCGAGAACTCCCGCGAGCGCCGCGGTTCCGCCCGCGACTCCGGCGAGCACCGCGACCGCCCCTCGCGCGATCCCGTGAAGGCGACGCCGGGCGGTGCCCCCGGCAGGCAGGGCGACGGCGAGCCCGATCGCGGCCGATACCGCGGTGAGGAGGAGCGCGCCGCCGAGCCCCTCGATCCACGGGAGCTGGTCTCCCGGCAGCGCACTCACCGTCGAGGCGGTCGCGGCGATCCAGGTCGCGGGCACCCAGGCCAGCGCGGCAAGGCCCGAGGCGACGACGGGCAGGATCGGCGCGACCAGACACGCCGCCAGGCCGACAACGGTCACCACGGGTGCCGCGGGCGCCGCGAGCACGTTGGCCGCGACGCCGTAGAGCGCAACGGTGGGGGTGATGAGGATGAGCAGCGGACCGCACGCGAGCTGAGCGGCCAGCGGCACGGCCAGCACGAGCGCGAGGCTCTGCGGCATGATGCGCGCCAGACCCTGCGCGAGCGGCCTGGCGAACAGCAGCAGCGACCCGGTGGCCGCCGCCGACAGACCGAACCCCAGCGATCCGGACAGCCACGGGTCCGCGGCCAGGGCGACGGCCAGCGCCGCCGACAGCACGGCTACGCCTTGCGACGTCCGTCCGAGCAGGAGGGCGAGCATTGCGACAGCAGCCATGCCCGCGGCTCGGACTACGCTCGGCTCGGGCGTGACCAACACGACGAATCCCCCGAGCGCGAGCATGGCGACCACGATGCGCCAGGTCCGTCCGAGACCCGACGCCGCGGCGGCCGCGAAGGCGAGACCGACGACGAGAGCGCAGTTGGAACCCGACACCGCGGTGAGGTGCGACAAGGAAGATTCCTTCATCGCCGCATCCATCTGCTCCGTCACCAGCAGGGTGTCGCCCACGGCCAGTCCGGGCACGAGCGACGCTCCGTCGCTCGGCAATCCATCGACCGCTGCGAGCAGCCCACGCCGCAGATCGCTCGAGATCCGGAGGACTCCGCCGGCAGGTCGCAGCAGCTCGACCACCGTGGCGTGGACCTGTGCGACGGCACGCTCACCGGCCTCGGACACCTGGAAGGAACCCCGCGCTTCGACGACCGCGCCGGCATCCAGAGCGGAGACGTTCTCGATGTCGTCGGGAGCGACCACGATCTGGATGACCGCGGCGACCGCGTGCGCCCCTTCCCCGTCACCGACGGCGCTCGCCACGGCATCGAAGGCGAGGTGCTCCGATCCCCACGGTTCGATCTTGCCGGTCACGGTCGCGGTCATCGACACCAGCGGTCCCTCACGCTCGGCCAGATCGATGACGTGCTCCCGGGGCCCGGTGGCCGACCACACGTTCGCCGCGGCGACGCCCGTGCTGAGCGCGACGAGGCCGATCAGCACGCCGGCCCGGCGCAGCCGCACCGCACGCCGCGAACGCCATGTCATGACGATCGCGCCCGCCATGACCGTCGCGCTGCCGGCCGCGAGCGCGGGAGCCACCGCCGGGTGGACCGTCGCGAGGCCCGCGACCACCCAGGTGAGCGCCGCCGCCGGGGCGAGCGTCCACGCTCTGCCCATCACACGACGATCAGATCGCGCATGCCGGCCAGCAGCTTCTCGCCGATCCCCGGCACTGCGAGAAGGTCGTCGACACTGGTGAACCGACCGTTCTCCTCCCGCCAGGCCACGATCCGGCCACCGAGGGTCGGCCCGATGCCCGGGAGCGTCTCGAGCGCGGCCACGTCGGCGGTGTTGAGATCGATCGGGCCGGCGCCGCCGCTCGCCGGCCCCGGCGCAGGCGCGGGCGCCTCCCCCTTCGCGGGCACGTGAAGCTGCTCGCCGTCGGCGATCGGCCGAGCGAGATTCACGGCGGCGGAATCGGCGTCGCCGGTGAAACCACCGGCGGCTGCCACCGCATCCATCACGCGCGCGCCGTCGGCGAGCACGTACAGGCCGGGACCGGCGACGGCGCCCGACACGTGGACATAGAGATCCGCCTCCGGTGTGCCAGTCGTCGCGAGGTCATCGACGGTCACCGTCTCGACAGGTGCCGTGGCACCGCGTACGAGCCCGATGACCACGGTGACGACCAGTCCCGCCAGCACGAGCAGCACCAGTCCGCCGACGCCCCAGCGCCGAGCTGTCGAGGTGTCCGAGATTCTCGCCACCCGCTCACGCTAGGCGTGTGCGCACACGCGGCGGACGCGGCCCGACCGCTCGGTGGACAGCGCGCTGCGGCAGCCCCGTGGGGAGGGTCAGTTCGCGCTGAAGCTCACGACCTTCGGTGCGCGGACGATCGCGCGCGCGATGGTCTTGTCACCGAGGGCGCGGATGACGCGAGCGTCCTCTCGGGCGAGCTTCTCCAGCGCGTCGGGCTCGATGCGCGCCGGCACCTCGAGCGTCGCCCGCACCTTGCCGTTGATCTGAACGACAGCGGTGACGGATTCCTCGACCAGCAGCGTCGGGTCGGCGCTCCGCCAGGGCATGAGGCCGACGAACGGCTCATAGCCGAGCGTCTCCCACATCTCCTCGGCCGTGTGAGGAGCGAACAGGTCCAGGATCATGGCCGTCGCCTCGGCGGCTTCCCTCACGGCGGGATCCGCCGCACCCGCGCCGGTGTCGATCACCTTGCGGGTCGCGTTCACCAGTTCCATGAGCCGGGCGACGACGACGTTGAACTTCGTCTGCTCGACCAGTGTCGGAGCATCTGCGAGGAGGCGGTGGGTGACGCGGCGCAGGGCCGGATCGCCGTCCTTCCACACGACGTCCCGCTCGCTGGCCACGTCGTGCGCCACGCGCCAGGCGCGGGCCAGGAACTTCTGGGCACCCGTCGTCGAGACGTCGTTCCAGTCCTTGTCGTCCTCGACCGGTCCGGCGAAGGCGAGGGCGACCCGCAGCGCGTCAGCGCCGTGCGCGTCGAGTTCGTCCTGGAACACCACGAGGTTGCCCTTGCTCTTGGACATCTTCGTGCCGCCGAGGATGATCATCCCCTGGTTGATCAGGCTCGAGAACGGCTCGGTGAAGTCCACCAGCCCCATGTCGTACAGGACCTTGGTGATGAACCGCGCGTAGAGCAGGTGGAGGATGGCGTGCTCCACGCCTCCGATGTAGAAGTCCACCGGCGCCCACTTCATCGCCTCGGCGGACGAGAACGCCTCGTTCGGGTCGCCCGGCGAGAGGAAGCGCAGGAAGTACCAGGAGCTGTCCACGAAGGTGTCCATGGTGTCGGGGTCGCGCCGCGCCGCCTCGCCGGTGGTGGGATCGACGGTCTGCACCCATTCGCCAGCCGCGCCCAAGGGCGAGGTGCCCTTCGGTGCGAGATCGAGACCGGCCGCGTCCGGGAGGGTGAGCGGCAGCTGATCCTCCGGGACCGGCACGATGCGGCCGTCATCGGTGTGGATCATCGGGATCGGGGTCCCCCAGAAGCGCTGCCGGGAGATGAGCCAGTCGCGCAGCCGATACGACTTCGACGCCCGGCCGGCCCCCTTCGCCTCGAGTTCCTCGATCATGCGGGTGATCGCGTTGCGCTTGGACAGCCCGTTCAGTGAGCCCGAGTTGACCATGCGACCCTCACCGGCCAGGGCGACGCCCGTGTGCGCGGGATCGAGCTCGTCGAGCGACGGGTCGTCCGCGAAGGGGTCGATGGGGTTGCCGTCTTCGTCGACATCGATGACCGGGATCGCCCCCGTGATGGGTGCGGTGGTGTCGACGACGACCTTCACCGGCAGGTCGAATGCGCGCGCGAAGTCGAGGTCGCGCTGGTCGTGGGCGGGGACGGCCATCACGGCGCCGTGGCCGTAGTCGGCCAGCACGTAGTCCGCGGCCCACACCGGAAGGCGCTCGCCGTTGGCGGGGTTGACGGCGTAGCGCTCGAGGAAGACGCCGGTCTTCGGCCGATCGGTGGACTGACGCTCGATCTCGGTCTGACGACCGACCGACTCGACGTAGTCGCTGAAGCGCTGCCGCACGTCGGCCGAGGCTCCGGCAGCCAGCTGAGCCGCCAGCTCGCTCTCCGGTGCGACGACGAAGAAGGTCGCCCCGTGGAGGGTGTCCGGGCGCGTCGAGAAGACGGTGACCTTCTCCGGGTGCCCTTCGATCTCGAAATCGATGTCGGCTCCGACAGATCGCCCGATCCAGTTCCGCTGCATGCGGATGACCTTCTGCGGCCATCGCCCTTCGAGCTGATTCAGGTCGTCGAGGAGTCGATCGGCGTAGTCGGTGATCTTGAAGTACCACTGTTCGAGCTTCTTCTTGACCACCACCGCACCGCTGCGCTCGGATGTGCCGTCGGGAAGCACCTGCTCGTTGGCGAGCACGGTCTGATCCACCGGGTCCCAGTTGACGGCGGCGTCCTTGCGGTATGCGAGCCCCCGCTCGTGAAGACGCTGGAACAGCCACTGGTTCCACTGGTAGTAATCCGGGTCGCTCGTGTGGAGGACGCGGTTCCAGTCGAACGAGACCCCGTAGGCACGGAATCCGGCCTTCTGCTGTGCGATGTTGTCGTACGTCCACTCCCGCGGGTCCGCGCCGCGCTTGATCGCGGCGTTCTCGGCGGGCAGGCCGAATGAGTCCCATCCGATCGGGTTGAGCACGTTGTAGCCGCGGTGGCGCCAGAAGCGCGCCACGATGTCCGAGTAGAGGTAGTTCTCCGCGTGACCCATGTGCAGGTCGCCCGACGGGTAGGGGAACATGGCGAGCACGTACTTGCGCGGACGCGTGTCCTCGGGGCCACCCGCCTTGAAGGGGTCGGCCTGTTCCCACCGCTGTTGCCACTTGCGCTCGACGGCGTGGGCGTCGAAGCCGCTTCCGTCGTCGGAAGCAGGGCGGTCGGAGGGAGAGTGCTGTGACACGGGAGAACCAATCGCGGAGTACGGGGGCGCGCGGAACGCGTCTTTCAGGTTACCGGAACCTCATCCGGCCCCCGCGCGAGCCCGCGCATCCTGAAGGCCTGCTCCGAGCAACGGGGATTTCACACCTCCTCGCGAGGCGTCCGACGTAGTCTCGATCGGGTGAACGACGTGCTCACCTGGATCCTCGATGCCGTGCAGTCGGTGGATCCGGTGCTGCGAACCGCACTCGCGGGCATCGCGATCATGCTCGAGACGAGTGTGCTGATCGGTCTGATCGTGCCCGGGGACACCATCGTCATCGTCGCCGGAACGGCGGTCTCGAGCATCTGGGAGGGGCTCACTCTCGGTGTCGTGGTCGTCATCGGTGCGGTGGCGGGCGAGAGCATCGGATTCTGGCTCGGCCGCTACCTCGGGCCCCGTATCCGTCACTCCCGTCTGGGACGGCGCATCGGCGAGGCGAACTGGATGCGGTCGGAACGCTACCTGCGCCGGCGGGGCGGCCCCGCGATCTTCCTGTCGCGCTTCCTCCCGGTCCTGCACTCGCTGGTGCCGCTGACCGTGGGGATGAGCGGCTACCGATACGGCCGCTTCCTCGCCTGGACCACGCCCGCCTGCATCGTGTGGGCGGCACTGTACGTGTCGGTGTCGTCCGCCGCGGCCGGCACCTATCGCGAGCTCGCCGACCGCCTCCACTACGCCGGCTACCTCTTCGTCGGCGTCATCGTCGTGTTCCTGGTTCTCGTTCTGGTCGCGAAGAAGGTCATCGAACGCGTCGAACGCAAGCACCTCGCGGACGACGGCACCGGCTCGACGGCGGTCCCGGGCGCGCATCGCGTGGAAGACTGAGGGGTATGGCCGCCCCGACCGAGGATCCCGTCCGTCCGAAAGTCCTGTGGCTGGCCCGGTGGGAGCGGCGCTTCCACGCCTGGCGCGAACGCCGGGCTCGTCAGCGCGGGCAGCTGCCGACGGTGACGCCGTTCCCCGGGTACGGCGGCACCGACTGGGTCCGCGTGCTCGGGCGCGTGCTCATCGTGCCGCCTCGGACCCCTCCGAGCGACGGCGAGTACGGCGGCGTGCGCGGCTGGCGCAGCTTCGTGGCCGTGCCCGTCGGCTTCGCCCAGGTGAGCGTCGACATCGGCGGCGTGACGCATGACGTCGTCGCCGATCGCGGCGGCGTGATCGACACCGTGCTGCCCGCATCCCTCGCGCCGGGGTGGCAGACCTTCACAATGTCGGTCGAGGGCGGCGAGCCCGTCGAGACGCGGGTCTTCGTCGTCGGTTCGGATGTGCGCTTCGGTGTCGTCTCCGACGTCGACGACACGGTCATGGTCACCGCTCTCCCGCGGCCCCTGCTGGCCGCATGGAACTCGTTCGTGGTCAATGAGCATGCTCGGCAGCCGGTCGCCGGCATGGCGGTTCTGCTGGAGACCCTCGTGCGCGATCGACCGGGAATCCCCGTGGTGTACCTGTCGACAGGTGCGTGGAACATCGCACCGACGCTCATGCGATTCCTCCGGCGTCACCTCTATCCGCCCGGAGCGACGCTGCTCACCGACTGGGGGCCCACGCACGACCGCTGGTTCCGCAGCGGCCAGCTGCACAAGTCGGAGAACCTCCGGCGGCTCGCAGCCGAGTTCCCCGACATCACGTGGCTCCTGATCGGCGACGACGGCCAGCATGACGATGAGATCTACACGCGGTTCGCCAGCGAGCACCCCGGCAACGTCGCCGCGGTGGCCATCCGGCGCCTGTCCCCCACCGAGGCCGTTCTCGCCGGTGGCCGCACGGCCGTCAACGACCACACGGCGGCATCTGTCCCGTGGGTCTCGGCCTCACACGGCGCGGGCCTGCTCCGGCGCCTGCGCGAGGCGGGCGTCGTCGATTCGTGAGCCGTGTCGTCGTCCGCGCGTAGGCTGGCAGCATGTGCGGAAGGTTCGTCGTCGCGAATGTCGGATCCGAGCTCGTCGGCGTTCTGCGCGTCGACGTGGAAGGCGACGATCTTCCCGCACCGTCATTCAACATCGCCCCCACAGACCCTGCGGCGATCGTGCTCGATTCCACCAAGACCGAGCCGCCGACGCGGCGGCTTGCACGAGCGCGCTGGGGTCTCGTTCCCGGGTGGGCGAAAGACCCGACCATCGGAGCACGGGCCTTCAACGCCCGCTCCGAGGAGCTTGAGGACAAGCCGCTGTTCCGAACCGCCCTCCACAAGCGCCGTGCCGTCATTCCCGCATCGGGGTACTACGAGTGGCAGAAGTCCGACCAGGGAAAGGTGCCGCACTACATCCACCCGGCGGACGACGGCCCGCTGCTGTTCGCCGGCCTCTACGAATGGTGGAAGGATCCGTCCAAGAGCGACGACGACCCGGCACGGTGGATGCTGAGCTTCGCGATCCTCACACGTGACGCGGTCGGCTCGCTCCGTTCCATCCATGACCGTACGCCGCTGTTCGTCGACCCGGACCACGCGGACGCGTGGCTCGATCCGACGACCGAGAACGTGCGTGACGTCCTCGACGCCGCGATCGACGCGGCACCTGCGGTCGCCGAGACGCTCGACGCCCGGGTCGTCTCCCCCGCTGTCGGAAACGTGCGCAACAACCGCCCCGATCTGATCGACCCGGTCCAGACGTGACGGTCACGACGAGCCTTCCTGCGTCGGCGTGGCACGATCTCGCGTCGCGTCACGCCCACCGCGCCGACGCCCTCACGGCCGCGCGGCGCGAGCGCTCCTCTCGCCGGGAGGCGCACCCGGTGGACGATTTCCTCTACACGTACTACTCCTACAAGCCGGCAGTGCTGCGCCGGTGGCATCCCGGTGCGGGCGTTGTCCTCGAAGACGCCGCCGAGACCTCACGCGGCCGGTGGCGAGGTTACGTCGCGAGCGACCCTCCCGGATCGCTCGTCGTCGATGCCGATGAGTGCCGACGCACGCGCGGCGACCTCCTCGCCGGCATCGTGCGCATCCTCCGATCCACGGCCGGGCGCGCCCCCACTTTCGGATGCTTCGGCATGCACGAGTGGGCGATGGTCTATCGATCATCTTCACCGCGTCACGACCTGCCGCTTCGACTCGGCCCCCGGGGCACCGATGACGTGGTGGAGGCGCACGAGCTGCGCTGCACGCACTTCGACGCCTACCGCTTCTTCACCCCTGATGCCGCACCGCGCAACCGCGAACCGCTGTCCCGTCGCACGCAGGCAGATCGTGAGCAGCCGGGATGCCTGCACGCGGGTATGGATCTGTACAAGTGGGCCGTCAAGGCCGGGCCGCTCGTGCCGGGCGATCTCTTGCTCGACACCTTCGAGCACGCGCGCGCGGTCCGAACCCTCGACATGCGGGCCTCACCCTACGACCTGCGTGACTGGGGCTTCGATCCGGTGGCGGTGGAGACCGCAGCGGGCAAGGCGGAGTACGTACGGCAACAGCGAGAATTCGCGGCGACGGGGGCCAGGCTGCGGGAACGTCTCCTCGCCGCCATCATCGGCTGACAGCGGGCGTCACTGCGCGCAGTCCGCGCAGGGAAGCAGGGTGGTGTGCGCCGACACCCATCGCAGCGCCGTGACCCGCTCGGATGCCTCGGTCAGTCGCTCCAGCGACACCTCGCCGCGCTCCACGGCGGTCACGATCCCCTCCACCAGGCGCTCGGCGCTGCCGGCGTCGCTGTAGAGCACCGTCAGGAGCAGATCATTGCCTGCTGCCAGCGCGGCGACGCCGTTGGCTACCGGATCGGCGTATTCGGGCAGGCCGGTCGCCTGAAGCATCCCGAGATCGTCGGTGACCGCGACGCCGTCGAACCCGAGTTCCTCGCGGGCGATGCGATGCCACTCGGACGACAGCGATGCGGGCGCGTCATCGACGGTCGTGTACGACAGATGTCCGAACATCAGCAGGGGTGCGCCCGCGTCGATCCCCGCGACGAATGGGGGCGCTTGCGTCTCGGACCATTCCTGCATCGACATGTCCGTGCTCGGGATGCCGATGTGCGAGTCGCCCGGCGCTGCGCCGTGGCCGGGGAAGTGCTTGAGGGTGGATGCCACCCGTCCGCCCTCGCCCTGAACAGCGCCCACGACCCTGTCCGCCGAGGCAGCCGGGTCGGTGCCGAGAGCACGCCGGTAGATGAACATCCCGGGGTCGGATGTCACGTCTGCAACGATGCCGAAGTTCACGCTCGCCCCGGCACGCGCCACGAGAGACGCGCGTGCCGCGAACGCGTCCGCCGCGGCACCGGGGTCGGCGTCCTTCAAGGTCGGCGCCGCGGCGAAGTCGTCCCAGCGCAGCCGAGAGACGTCGCCGCCCTCCTGGTCGATGGCCAAGAGCGGCGGGAGCGTCGGATCGACGATGAGGGATCCCGTCACCGCACGGAGCGCCGACTCGTCCGCCGGGATGTTCGCGCCCATCAGGATGAACCCCGCGATCCCCTCCTCGGCCATGTATGTCCGGAGCAGCGATGTGTCTGTCGTCGGAAGGTGCCCCATCACGACGCTCGCCGCACGCTCACGCACCGTCATCGCTGCGACGAGCCGGGCGGCTTCCAATCTCACCTCGCCGGCACCGGCGGGCGCGACGACGACGGGCTCTTCGGCGGCGGACGCGTCGGTCGAGGGCATCGATGCGGCAGCAGCCGCGATATCGGGGTCGGACTCCTCCGACGCGAGTGCGCCGCTGATCGCGCTGCTCAGCACGCCGACCACCAGGACGCGCGCGAGGAGCTTCATGTCTCCACGCTACGACACAGCATGATGGGGAGGACTCTTCAGGCTGCCCGCATCCAACACAAAACCCCCGGTTGACCGGGGGTTTTTGGTGGACCTAACGGGAGCACTATCGAAACTTGCCCCGCCCCTGGTTCACATGGCCGTGGTCCACCGCACGATCCGTGTTCGGCCTGGTCCTCGCAGGTCTCGGGCGGTGCCTCGAACTCGCCAGCAGGCGACGGTCAGCGATGATGCCCTCGTCTTGGCTGAGGCGCGATACGGGAAAAACGAGACGCTGCGACAGATCGCGAAAGACATTGGCGTGAGCCGTCAGCGGCTGGCCTCGCTGCTACGTGAGCGCGGGGTCCGGTTACGCAGTATCACGCCGTCGGCTGCGGAGGTGAACGAGATGGCGCGCCGGTATGCAGAAGGCGAGTCTCTGGAGCGTGTCGGCACACGGCTGGGGTACTCCGCTGGCACCGTCCGAAACCATCTTCTCGCCGAGGGCGTCGTCATGCGCGACTCGCACGGCCGACCGCGGTGAGGCCATCGGGTCCGAGCACCCAGGCCTACGGCTATCGATATGCGGGCTTCGCGTCGACTTTGAGCCACTTCCCTGCTCGGGCGACGCTGAGCAGAGAGGGCGCCGACGCTGAGCTGTCGCGTGATGCGGTTGCTCCATCGTCTCGCCCTGTTGCCGGCGGCGCTGAGGTGCGAAGTTGGTTCAGAGCGGCTAGTTCCGGGACGTCGGTGACGGCTGTGATGGCTCGCTTGTTCAGCCATCCGTAACGGGCGATCTGTTCGGCGGCCCGCAGGACTGTGCTTCGACGTGGTGATGGGAGTTGACCGAACACGGACTCCAGCGTCGGCAACAGCTCAGTGATGACTGAGCTGGAGGCGGTGCACCACAGGGCGAGTGACCACTCCGCCTCGGCCAGGTCATCGTCGAGGACATCGAGCTGTTCGCGCCACCACTGAGCGTTGCCGCTGTTGGCCCGAGCTTGAGCGAGAAGTTCGGAGGGATGGCTGGCGCTTCCGAAGGCCGCTGAGCCGGGCTTCTTCGTGTAGGCGGGCGGGAAGGGAGATGCAGCGCCGATGATCGCGATCTCGGACGCAAGCCAGCACCGTCCAGTGTGTTCGTGTAGTGCGGCAGCGGTGTCCGCCCAGGGGAACGTGCTGCCTTTCTGCCCGGCCTTGAATGCTCGTTGCTTGGCGATCTGGGTGTACGGCGAACCTGCTCGTCTGAGCTGGTTGATCGCCTCGCTTCGGCGACGTTTCGACTTCTCATCACTGCCGACGAATCCGGTCTTGGAACTGGTGAGGAAGTCGCTCGGCGACAAGGCCGCTGCGACTTGTGCGGGCATGGACCGGGTTGATGTCACGCAAGGGCATTCACCGTCCAAGACTGCGTCAAGAAGCGCTGCTTCGAGTGAGCTTCCTGGCGTAGGGATGAGGCCCGTGCTGAGGAAGAGCTCGGCGGCGCCTTCGGACAGGTCGATGTCCTCGAACGATGCGGTGACACCCGCGCCGGCCTCGCACTCGGCACCGAGTCTGAGCCATGCGTTTTGCTGCGGTGTGCCGATGGCTGCGGCGAGCTGCCCGTACCACCATGCGCTGAATTGGCTGCGTTGGTTCAGCAACTCGCGCAGAGCGCGAACTCGCCGCTTGTTGTCGCTGTCCGCCGGGTCCTTGCTGATCAGAGTGGTGAGGCGGACCCAGGTGGGATCGGCTCCGTCCTGGTCAGGGAGGTCGGGCAACTCGGGCAGAGCGATGATGTCGCGGCGGTCGAGCGCGGATAGCAGAATTGTGATTCCGGCGTCCGAGCAGAGTGCGGTGAGGATCTTGCGTGCCTCGCGGGGGCGGCGCAGGAAGACACCGTCGGTGAGCAGTGCCCACGCGGCGAGGTAGGAGGCGGGCGAGGTGCTGTGGGCCAGCTCCTCTTCGATCCCGGCGGTCAGGGGGTAGATGCCATTGCCCTTTGCGTTGCCTCCGTAGAACCTAGCGGTGTTGAGCCAGTACGGCCGGCGCAAGAGTTCGCGCAGCACGGCCGTGCTGTCGAAGGCCGAGTTGTCCTCGCCCGCGTTGTGATAGAGGAACCGTGCGGCGAAGTACTCTCGTAGGGACAGGACTTCGAACTCGTAGGTGCCGTCGACTTTGCTGGTCAGCGCCCACAGACGGTCGCTGGCGCCCTCGAAGAGCTGGTCGACGATCGATTCACGGTTGCCGTAGGTGCGCTGGAAGTGCCGCATGGCTTCCTTGAGTTCGTCCACGCTCATGCGGCCGTTGATCTGCGATTCCTCGGTGTGGGCGTGGAGGTACCAGCCGAGGAACGGGATGATCTCGAGCAGCTCTTCCTTGTGGTCCTTCACGGCCCTGGGGTGCTTGTTCGCCTCGCGAGCCAGGAGAAGCTCGACGTACTTGTCGTAGAGATCAGTGCGTTGCGTGGGGGTGGCTGCTCCTTGCTGGTGAAGTAGGTCGAGCAGGATCGTCAGCTGCATCGGATTGCCGGCGAGTTCGTTGATGTAGGGCTCGCGGCTCTTCTCCTTGAAGCTCTTCCGCAGGGCGCGACCGTCCTTGCCTCTGATCCCGCGGACCGTGCACCACTTGCGCAGGTAGGCGTCACGCTGCTCGACGGTGAGCTGGTTGAGGGTCACGACCTCAAACAGGTCGGGTGAGGGCTCGGGCAACTCGCCGGCGCTGGGGCGCGTGGTGACGACCACTCTCGGTGGGTCGGTGTACGCCTTCCCGCGACCGACGAACTTGTCGATCTCTTTGACGATCCTGCCTCGGATGGTGGCGCTGCCGACTTCGTCGAGTCCGTCGAGCACGACGAGGCTGGGGACGCGCTCGAAGATGTCCTGGACCGTCTTCGCGCCAGCGGGGATACCGCCGCTCTCGTGCGTCAGCAGGTCGGCGAGGAAGCACTCGATCGTTGCCTGTTCACCCTTGCGCGCTTTGGCCTTGCGTTGCTTGCGGTCCTCGGAGTGGTCCCACACGTCGTTGCCGCCGAGCCAGAGCGCGTAGTCGCTCAGGTCGAGTCTGACGGGGAACCGCGGCCGCTCCAGCTCGGTTAGTGAGTCAGGTCTGTCGCTTTCGGGGATGAATGACCCGCGGTGGGTCTGGCAGAGGTATTGGCTGAGTGTCGACTTGCCCTGTCCTGGCGCGCCACGGACGAGGGTGAAGGGCGCCGATGCGCGCAGTAGGTAGGCGGCGGCACCGCCCAAAGTGGTCGGTGATTGTGCTTGCAGATGCTTGCTGGCCACGGTGTGTACGCGGTCGGCGGTGACGTCGACGAACAGGTCCACGACCTTCTCTCGGTCCACATCGGACTGGCTGAACTTGACCCGTTTGTCGTCCTCCCATTGGGCGGCGGCGACCTTGCGGATGAGGTCACGATGCGCCTTGTCCTTGCCCTCACCGACATGCTCGGCGACGAGGTATCGGACAAGGTCCCACCCCGCGAGCATCTCGGCGTAGGCCCACTTGGTCTCGGTCGGGGCGTTGTCGACCCACGGGTTGAGCGCCTCGCGCCAGATGCAGGTCATCTGTTCGTAACCGAAGTCCTTCGCGTACCCCTGGAGCTTCTTGTCCAGTCGGTCGAACGTGCCCGAGTCCTCCTTGGCCGTGCTCCCCACGTTGGTGACCAACGTGTAGTGGCGGACCCCCTGTGCAGCCAGGCGGCGCAGACTGGCTTCCTCGTTCTTTACCACCTGGTCGAGCCAGGAGACCGGGTCCTTCTCCTTGCCACTGAGCGACCACTTGACCTGATAGACGAGCACCTTCGAGACGTCGACCTTGCGCAAGCCGTCTCGGCCGCCGTCGGCCTGACGCAGGGCCATCGGGATGTAGTCGGGAAACTGGTTCGCAAGCAGAGCGCTGACGAGCTGCTGGAAGTCCTGGTCCCCGAGACGCTCGTAGAGGTAGCGATGTCGACTCTCGGGCACGGGCTGCCTCCTAGACTCCAACCCGATCGTCTCGCTGGTGCGGTCGGGAAACCTCTGTTGTGTTCTTCAATTGAACCCGACGACTCCGACAGGCTTGAGGAACTACACGCCGCATGCCGAGGTCCATGACTTTGCCCGAATCGACCCCCGTCGCAGAAGTAGGGACGGCTGCCCCGGCGGAGCGCCTGGAGCCCGTGTCCGACGAGTTGCGGACACTCACGTCCCCTCACTGCGCCTTGCGCCGTGTGAACCTGGGTCGGACTGCCCGAGTGCCTTCATGAGGGTCGGCAGATACCGCTGAACCTGCTCGCGATCGCTGTCCTTCTCGTCCTCTGTCAGGTCCTCGTAGCGGGTCGTGGCTTGTCGAGTCCATTGATCGACGAGGTCGGCCGGGATACGCAGTGACCCGTCCGGGAGTGGTTCACACTTCTTGTGCAGGTACAACTGCCAGTGGGCCCATCGTTCGTGCTCGATCGACGCGAGTTCTTCGAGGAGTTCCGGCTTTTGAAGCGCGTCGTTGATGCTAGTCATCAGATCAGGTTCTCGTTGACGAGATTCCAGTAGTGCTGACCGAGGACAGTCAACTCACACGACTTGCGCTGCATCGCGGCATGCCACATGTGTGGCGCATCAACGGGGCGAACGAGGTTGACGCGAACGTAGGCCTGCAAGACCTTGAACACAGCGGTGTGTTCTGGGTCAGGGGGAGGGATCGTGGGGTCTTTGAGCTGTTCGGTGAAGCGTTCGGGCTCGTATGAAGGGTCAAGTGGGAAGTCGTAGTCGGCAGATGGAAAGTGAGTGGTAAGCGCCTGGAGCGATGCAAGGGGGATAGGAGCCTCCGCTTTGCGAAGGGACACGAAAGTCTTGACGTTGGTCTTGAAGACGGGGCGCTGAGCCCAGGGGCCGAGCGACTGGTCGATGTGCGCGTAAACGCTTCCGGGTGTCACATCACCGACGAGGTTGGCTGCCGCGCCGTTGAGAGCGTCGACGAATAGGTTGGTGAAGACGCCCGCGCCACCTCCGGGAACTTCCAGCGCGTACTGGTTCTCAGTCGACGCCGTGAGGATGGTGACGCCGTCGTTGAGTTCGGCCATCGATCTGGTGATGGCGTCGTTACCGGCGGCGCCGCTGTGACAGCTGTCGAGGATGATGACCTTGTTGCGTGCTGGCGAAGTGTTGGCCATCGTCATGACCTCATGAAGAGCGAGTCCATCATCGCCATCTGCTGAGTCGCTGGCGCAGAGGAACCCTCCGGTGTCTTCGACGTACCCATGCCCTGCGAAGTAGAACAGTGCGATCTCGGCGTCGTCGGCGAAAACCTCACGGACGGCATCCTTGAGGTCCTTCTTGATCACCGGCTGACCGGCTCCAGTACCTGTGAGGAGCTGAGGAGTCGTAAAGTTGAGCGTGCCGTCGGCATGGCGTTCGAGCGCGGCACGAACTGAGTGGGCATCGTTGACACAGCCGCTCAGAGAACCGATGTGGTCGTAGTGATCTATACCGACGATCAGCGCCTTGCGCATGTCCGCCTCATAGCGAATCGATGAAGCTGCTGATGTTGGCGTCGGTCCACTCCACTGTGCGGATGCCCGCGATCGCCGTCCTGTCAGACTTGTAGGCCCAGATACCGAGGACGGGCTTGTCCTCCTCGGTCGCGCATTGGATCTCCCACTCCTGTCCGGTTGAAGTCAGAGAGTTCTCGCTGACGAGGACGATCACGCCGTGTGAGCGGCGGATGCGGGTGCGAACCCTGTCCTTCCAGCCGCTGTCGTAAGGCTCCTTCACCGACATGTCGATGAACTCGTAGGGCGCCCGCGGGCTCAATGACTGCCCCTTGAGGAAGTCTCGCTGGCGCTCGTCCTCGATCGCGAACGCCACGAACACTGTTTTCACGTCCGACATCGCATCTCCTTTGATGGATCAGGTTCTACTCAGCGACTCGGGCATCGTGACGCTGCTCACACGTTTCCAGTCTACCGCCGTCAACCCTGCGATGCGGGGCCAAGTCGGGGCGTGGGCCGACATGCACCAGCAACTGGCGACCCGCCTCTCCTCCGCCCAGGCCTTCCGTCACCCGCTGAACCAACGTAATCTGGGAAGTGGCGGCCTCTACCTGCTACGCCACCACCGGATGTGGTGACCGACCGGACGGCCTCGGCTGGACAGTCCTTCGACTCCTTGTCGCCGGAGACTCGGAGAGGACTGTCGTCATGTTCCGCTTGATCTGGACCGCCAGCGTCCACACTCGCTGCTTCCTACGCCGCTACATGCCCACCAACATCGTCCTGGACGCGATCCGCACACGACGAGGGCTGCGTTGGGGCGTCCCGGCGATGCTGCTCGCCCTTCCCTACCTGTATGGCGCGAGCATCGTTACGACCCTCATTGCCAACGGTGCGCCAGCATGGCTGCACTTGATGGCTCTGCTCCTGGTGTGGAACGCGATGAAGTTCATCGTCATAGGACCGGTCAGCCTGTTCCTTCTCGTCCGTGCAAGGGCTACGGAGTCCCGTGATCGACAGATCGAACGCCACACGATCGCAGCTGGCGCTCGCGCCAACTGAACCGTGCGACAGGACGGGAGGTCATGCAACAGCTCGGCGAGGCTCCCGGCTGAGCTTGCGATAACGGCCGGGACTCACGCCCACGCACTGGCGGAACAGGCGAGTTGCATGGTTACGACTCAACCACCCGACCTCGTGGGCTGCTTGCTCGACGGTCACCTCGGTTTCCCGGAGCAACCGAGCCATCTGCTCGGCTCGAAGCATCGTCAAGTACGCCAGCGGTGTCTTGCCGTAGGCGTCGACGAAGACCCGGCTCAGCTGTGCCGGTGACAGGTGCACAGTGTCGGCGAGGCGGTCGAGGGTCCACCGTTCACCAGGCGCACCGCGGAGCATCTCGACGATTTGACGCACTTCGGCACGCAGCGGGGCGAAGCCGCGGTGACGCGGGAGGCCGGGCCGGGTGGACTTCCGTTGAGACGGAGACCGGCGCGAGGCGGTGGTGCGCACGAACGGGGTCACCACGTCGAGCACCGCGAAGAGTAATGCCTGCGTCCGGTAGAACCGCTCCGGCGACGGCCCGTCGAGGCTGAGCGCGACCAGCTCGTCGAGCCAGGGCATGAGCATCCCGGCGCGGTCTTCGCCGAGCCGGAGTATCTGCGCCGGTTCGGAGTACAGCTCGTCGGCGAAGTCCTGAGCATCCCATCGGTCGGCCAGCAACGCGGCGTGCTGCCAGAACACCTGGTCGATCACGTAGTCGCGGTCCAGGTAGAGAGTGGTGACGGTGATGGAGCCTTCGGGCTCGCTTCCGCACAGAGTGCTCGCGCCGAGCGCCACGACGTCGCCGACAGTGACGGGTTTCTCGCCGAACTCGCTGAGAAGGATCGCCGAGCCGTGCCGCACGAAGATGAGCTTCACGCAGTCGTAGGCGACGGGTGCGATGGGTCGATGAATCGAGCGCGTGCGGGCGAGGATCGGGGCGAAGGACGCGCGACTAGGGCGTGTCTGACAAAGCCT
>NZ_DCMW01000002.1:0-80456 GCF_002321605.1 Microbacterium sp. UBA1612 | reverse complement strand
GACTCATCGGTGGATCGAGGCTAAACCGCGGCCAACCGAACACCGCGGCAGCGGTTCGGTCAGCGGACACACCCGCACGGTCACTGGGATCCAAGGGCGAGCATGCCCGAGGGGTCGCGATTACCCGGCCCGTTGAAACTTTGCGCTCAGGTACGTCTTACGCAACACCAACTCGGCGCCAGCGCCACCTCCGGCGAACTACAGAATCAATGACACGCAAAGCGTGGAAGACGATCCCGCCCCTGTTGGCGAGCCCCGAGATTCCGCGGAGACTCGTCACAAGATCAGTGGCACAAACTACAGATTCCTTGTCATCGGACATCGCTCGGTCGTTGTAGAGCGAGGCGAACACACGACGGATCGCGCTCAGGATGTTCTCGATGCCGCCGATGTTGAGGAACGTCTCCTGCTGACCGGCGAACGAGGCGTCGGGGAGGTCTTCGGCGGTGGCGCTGGAGCGAACAGCCCACGTGACCGCCGTGGGATCGGACTCACCCGCGACGAGGTCCGCGTAGGCCGAGCGGATGTCGGCTTCGAGGTCGGCGGGGAACGGCTGCTCCTCTATCCAGGCACGAACACGCGCGCCCAGGTGGGTGAGCGCCGCGACGTCGTCGATATCGATGCCCTCGACGGCGGCGCGGATGCGAGCGTCGAGCTCGCCCGCGGCGAGAAACCGCGCGAAGGCGTCGGCGGTCGTGGCGAAGCCCGGGGGAACCCGGATGCCCGCGGACGCCAGGTGAGACACCATCTCGCCGAGCGACGCATTCTTGCCGCCCACCTGGGCGAGGTCGTTCATGCCGATCTCGTCGAAACGCAGGATGTTGGTCATGGGGCGGGCCTTTCGTGGGGTCGGTCGCGCAGATTCATGGACTGCAGGATCACGGCGGACATCTCCTCGACGCTGCGGGTCGCGGAGCTGAGGAACGGAAGGTGCGTGCGGCGGTAGAGGTCTTCGGCCCGGCGGAGCTCGAGCGTGCACTGGGCGAGGCTCGCGTAGGTGGAGTTCGGGCGGCGCTCGTGGCGCACCTGGCTGAGACGGAGCGGAGTGGTGGTCAGCCCGAAGCAGCGGTCTGCGTGCGGGGCGACGATGCGCGGCAGACCGTCGGTCGGAAAGTCGTCGTCAGTGAGCGGATAGTTCGCGACAAGGAGCCCGTAGTGGAGGGCCAGGTACATCGTCGTCGGCGTCTTCCCGCACCGCGAGGGCGCGACGATGATCACATCGGCGCTCGCCAGGTCGCGCCCGCTCTGGCCGTCGTCGTGTTCGATCGCGTACTCAACGGCCCGCATGCGGCGGAAGTACTGCTCGAGGTCCCCGAGCCCGTGGTACTGCCCGGAGCGCGTCTCGGCGGTGGCACCGAGCTCGGCCTCGAGCTCGGTGAAATGCCCCGCCAACAGGTCGATCACCACGGCGCCGGCCCCCGCGAGACGAGACCGGATGCCGGCATCCTTCACCGTCGCGAAGACGATCGGGGCACCGCCGGCTTGCGCGCAGCGTCGCAGGTGCCCGACCACCGCATCGACCGCGGTGACGCTGCCGAGGAAGGGGACCGTGTGACGCTCGAAGCGCGCATCCGGGAAGTTGGCGAGCAGCGCACTGCCCAGGGTCTCGGCCGTGATACCGGTGTTGTCCGACACGAAGAACACGGCTCGCACGGCAGAGCCAGACGCTGGACGCGGCGCTATGGCAGACACGAGGGATGCGTCAGGTGTCGTCGGGGCCATGCGATGACGCTAAGGGCAAGATCCAGCGTCCTGACGGGTCATGTTGACGGAAGATCTGCGTTTCTTACCGCTCGGTCAAGTAGTCGTTCCACGTGCAAGGCCGCCATCGGCGGACCCGCAGCGCTCGAGCCGTCGCTAGAGTGGCGGCATGGCGACGGTGCTCTTCTGCCCGGTCACGTTCAACCTCGCTGAAACGACCCGCATGATCCAGGTCGCACGAGCCCTGGATCCTCGACACGACGCGGTCTTCCTCGGGTATGAACCCGACTTCGCCGACCTCATCCGTGATGCGGGGTTCGACTATCGCGCCTGCCGTCCCTCGTGGTCCCGGGAAGAGCGCGACCAGGCCCTCGCCTTCGACCAGGGGAGGGCGATCCGTAGCCCGTTCACGACCGAGCTGGTCAGCGCCCGCGTGGCGGTCGAGCGGCACCTCGTGCGCGAGACCGGAGCGAAGGCGATGGTGACGGGTTCGAATCTCACGTCCTTCATCTCGGCCCGTGCCGAGGGCATCCCGCTGTTCTATCCGGTGCCGTACGCCCTCACCGATGCGCAGGTGTCGGCGGCCGTGCACATGGGCTTCGTCTCCGGGAAGGGCGCGATCGCCCGCGTCGCCGACCGGGTGGCGACCGCGGTTTTCCGATGGATCTACACGACCGCACCCCTGGCACCCCGCGCGTTCACGCGCGTCGCGAAAGCCAATGGCGTGCCTCCGCTGCGCACCGTCGGGTCGCTGCTGACCGCCGACCGGAACCTCCTGACCGAGATGCCGTGGGAACTGGAGGGCATCGACCTGCCTGCCGGGTTCGAACGGGTCGGACCGATCTTCGCGCACATCGACGCACCGATCCCCGCGGTGGTCGAAGAACTCGCCCGCGAAGACACCCCGCTCGTGTACCTGGCCCTCGGCAGCTCGGCCGACCGGCGCCTCGCGCTCACCCTCACCGGCGCGCTCGGCACCCTCCCCGTCAACGTCGTCGCGCCCATCCGTCACTACCTCCGGCCCGACGACACCGTGCCCGAGAACATCCATGTCACCGATCTGCTGCCCGCACACCGGTTGGGCGGGCTCGTCGACGCGGCCGTCATCCACGGTGGCCAGGGCACGGTGCAGACCGCCTGTGCCACCGGTGTGCCTTTCGTCGGGATGGGCCTGCAGCCCGAGCAGACGTGGCATGTGCGGGCGTGCGCGTCCCGCGGCAACGCGATCGCCCTGTCACGGAAGGATGCGGGCACGCCGGCCTTCCTCGACGCCGTGCGGCACGTGCTCGCCGACCCGGGCATCCGTCTGGCGGCCGACGAGGTGCGCGACGCCTACGAGGGCGCCGACGGCGCCGCCGCGACCGCGCGCCTCATCGAGGCGGCCCTCGCCGCCTGAGTCGCGTTCCGCGGGAGACGCGGATCAGTGCGGCGCGAGGGTGAACGACGACACCGTGGGCGCCGACGTGGCGGCCACCTGCAGCCCCACCGTCATCGTCTGACCCGGCGAGAGGGATGCGGCCCACCCCGCACCGTCGCACGTGATCGTGCTGCCGGCGAGGGAGCAGTCCATGCCCCACGCGTTGACGATCCCCGTCGCTGTCGGCGAGGTCCACGACGCCGTCCACCCGGATTGGTGCGACGCCGCGGTGACCACGACATTCGCGACGTAGCCCTGTCCCCAGACGCTGGTGGGCTCGAGCGATCCCGACAGCGCAGCCGGGCCCGGCGTCACCGTGGGCGTGGGGGCCGGCATCGGCGTGAGGGTCGGGGTCGGCGTGGGGGTCGACGTCGGCGTGAGGGTCGGGGTCGGGGTCGGCGTGGGCGTCGGCGTCGGCGTGGCGCTCGGGCTGGGCGAGACGGTGGGCGTCGGGACCGGCCCGACGCTTTGGGCCAGCAACGGCGCGAGGGCGGCGACCTTGTCGGCTTCCGGGGTGCGCCAGTCGTCGGCGACGATGCCGCCGGTGTCGCCCGAATTGGGGTTGAACGACCAGAAGGCGAAGCTCATGTCGTTCTCGTCGAGGTAGGCGATGATCTCGTCGAACCACAGCCGGTCGCTGTCGGTCTCGAGCTTGGTCCCGAACTCGCCGAGCAGCACCGGCGCGATGCCCTGCTTCTGGATATAGCCCCAGTTGGTGTCCCACACCGAGGTGAGGTTGTCCGGGTAGTCCGACGCACCGAACCAGTTCTGCCACGCGACCGACGCCGGGTAATCGTGCGGCGAGTAGACGACGCGATCGGCGACCTCGAGCACCACCGGGTCATCGGCGACACCGCGCAGGCCCCCGCCCCACCACGTCCAGCTCCCGTCGACGTCGCGACCGACACCCTCCACGATGATGAGCAGGTTCGGGTTCGCGGCGAGCACCGCGTTGCCGGCTCGCGTTGCCGCAGCCGGCCAGTCGACGCTCGCGTCGCCGCATCCCCAGCACGCGCTGTCGTGGGGCTCGTTGTGCAGATCGGCGCCGATCACCGTCGGATCGTCGGCGTAGCGCTCGGCGAGCATCACCCAATCGTCGATCCACTGCTGTTCGTCGACCTCCGAGGTGTACCAGAGCGAGGACTGTCCCGAGGTGGTCGGACGGTGGCGATCGAGGATCACATCGAGCCCGTACGCGCTTGCGCGGTCGATGACCGCGTCCATCACCTGCAACGGCGTGAGGCCCACGAGGTCGGGATTGGCGTTCGCGTCGATGGAGGATGTGCTCGATGCGGTGAGGCACTCGTTGGCGTAGGGCAGGCGGATCGCGTTGAATCCCAGCCCCGCGATGGTCTGCAGCCCCTCATCGAGTGAGATCGTCCACAGGCCGTGCGGCGCACAGTTGGACGTTTCGAGACCGAGCCAGGACACGGCACGGATGGTGTGCGCCTCTCCCGCCTCGGTGACGATGCGTGCACCGTCGGTGTGCAGCCAGCCGGACTCGGAGGCGGATGCGGGCGCCGAGACGACGCCGAACCCGGCGACGAGGGCGACCGCGGCCAGAAGGGCGCTTGCGCGAGAACGCAGGCGCGTGGGGATCCGCTGTGACATCGATGCGCCCTCCGCTTCCCTCCCCAGCGAGAGACCACCGTAGCGCGTCCGCCGTTTCGCGCGGGTGAATTCCTCAGGCGAGCGGTTCGGTGAACGGCTCCTGCGCGGGGTCGGCGGGGGGATGAGGCCCGTCCGCGGCCGGCTCGCCGGCAGCGGCGTCCTCGTTCGGGTTCGCCTCCGACCGCGGTGCGGTCTGCACCGCACCGATACTTGCGACGATCACGAGTCCGATCCCGACGACCTCGAGCCAGGACAGAAGCTGACCGAGAAGGAGGAACCCGGCGAGGGCCGCGGTGGCGGGCGCAAGGCTCATGAGGATCGCGAACGCCGCCGCGGGCAGACGGCGCAGCGCCACGAGCTCGAAGGCGTAGGGGATCGTCGACGACAGCAGCGCGACGGCGGCACCGAGACCGAGCAGCTCCGGCCGCAAAATCGCCTCGCCGGCCGATGCGATGCCGAACGGCAGCGCGATCACCGCTCCCGCGGTCATCGCCAGGGTCAGCCCCTCGAGCTTCGGGAATTCCCGCCCGACGCGCGCCGAGGCGACGATGTAGAACGCCCAGCTCGCGGCGGCCCCGAGGGCGAAGAGCACGCCGATCGGATCGAGGCGCTCCCATCCGCCTCCGCCGAGCGCGACCACACCCATGAGGGCGATCGCCGCCCACAGCCACGCGGATGCGCGACGGCTCGCGATGATCGACAGCGTGAGCGGACCCAGCACCTCGATCGTGACCGTCACGCCGAGTGGCAGCCGCTCCAGCGCGAGATAGAACAGCCCGTTCATCACGGCGAGCACGACACCGAAGCCGACCACCGCCGCCCACCCGTCGCGCGTGTGTCCGCGCAGGGCCGGCCGGGCGATGATCCAGAGCAGCAGCGCGGAGAACACCAGCCGCAGCATCACCATGCCGAGGGGGCCGACCTCCGGGAACAGCAGCACCGCGAACGATGCGCCGATCTCCTGACAGGCGAGGCCGGTGACCACCAGCAGCACCGCGGGGGCGTTGCCGGTGCGCACGCTCACCGAGGCGTCAGCCTTCGGCGTCGGGTATCGGACAGATCGCGCGATCGGCGATCTGCGCGTGGAACTGCTCCGCCGTCCACGGCAGCCCGGCGGTCGGTGCCTCCTGGCCGGAAGCAGCGGGCGCCTTCGACGCGATCGCGGCGAGCTCCCACGCGAGGTATGCAGGGAACGCCACGCCGCCGGCGGAGTTGTTCAGCACGAGGGCGACGGTCAGGCCGGTGTCGGGATCGGAGAACGCCGCGGTCGAATAGCCGAGGGTCGTGCCGAACTGACCGATGAGCGAGCCGGTGATGCGGGCTCCCCCGGCCGTCGTCTGCCATGACGGGGCATCACCGTAGGCCGGCTTGGCGTCGTCGAAGCGCTCCGTGTCATCGGGGAGCAGCGCACCCGTCGCGAGCGCCTGCGCGTAGCGGCCGAGATCCTGAATCGAGCTGGTCACACCGGAATCGGTGAACCCGATGCTCGACGACGACTCCGTGTAGTCGGTCGGTTCGGCGCAGTTCAGACCCTCTTCGCCCCGCAGCGACTGGTATCCGGGCAGCGGGTTCGCACCGGGCTCGGCGGGCGCCGCGCCCGGAAGCTCGGTGGAGGTCAGCTCGAGCGGCTCGGTGACGTACTCGGCGATGAGATCGGATGCCGACATGCGCGTCGCATTCTCCAGCGCCTGGCCGAGCAGAACGTAGCCGGCATCGGACTCCCGGAAGGTCGCGCCGGGCTCGGCATCGCTGCGATCGGACAGCCCGAAGCTGGCCAGGAACGCGGGATCCCACTCGCGTCCGGGGAACTCGAGCCAATCGGCTTTCAGGTAGGGCTCGTACGAACCGACACCCGACGTGCCGTCGCACAGCATCTCCAGGGTGACGGCCTCGAGGTCGGGCACGCCGGTGACATAGTCGGTGACGCTGTCGTCGAGGGACACCGTGCCCTTCTCATCGAGCACGTACAGCACGTCGCACGTCATCGCGCGGGTCACCCGACTGGCACGGAAGGTCATATCCTCGGACACCGCGGCCCCGTCCGGACCGGTCGTTCCGAGACCCGCCACCCACGAGCCGCTCCACGGTGCCCAGACCCCGACGATCGCGCCGGTCGCACCGGATGCCGCCATCGCCTGCTCGGCCGCCGCCTGCAGCTCCTGCTGGATCTCGTCGGTGAACCCGCCCTCGACCTGCGCGGGAACGTCGATCTCGACGGTGGCGCCGCCCGAGCACGCCGAGGCGGTCAGGGCGACGGCAAAGGCCATCGCCGAGACTCCCAGAATCCTGCGGCGCAACATGTTCTTCGACTTCCCACCCCCCGGTGACCTCTGAATTCAAACACACGCACGTAACGACTCGGTCACAGCACGGCGAGCATCCGCCCTACGCTATGCTCCGTGACTCACGTTTTCGATCCCGACGTCCAGACCGCGATCCTCCGCCACATGAACGGCGATCACACCGACGACAACCTGCTCATCACCCGCGCGTTCGCTCCCGAGCGCGACATCGCCGCGGCCACGATGACCGGCTTCGACGGCGACGGCGGCGTGTGGGAGGTCACCTCCGCCGCGGGAACGGTCGCCGAGGTGCGCATCCCGTGGCCGGGCGGCACGATCTCGGAACGCCCCGAGGTGCGTCGCGAGGTCGTCGCGCTGTATGACGAAGCGTGCCGCCGCCTCGGGGTCGAGCCCCGACCGCACGCCTGACGCGCACCCGTCTCGAAATCCACGGTTAGGTTCACCTAACTCTTCCCCTACAATGGCGACATGAGCGAGGTCATCTCCTTCTCCAGCGCCCTGCGTGAGCGGTCCAGCACGGCCCATGCTTCGAGCGAGCACGCCGGCTTCATGGCCGACCTCGTGCGCGGCGACGGCACCCGCGACGATTACATCGCTCTCACGGCGCAGCACTGGTTCATCTACCAGGCGCTCGAAGCGGCCGCCGACCGCATGCGCAACGACCCGGTGGCGAGGGTCTTCATCAGCGACAAGCTGACGCGCCTTCCCGCTCTCGAGGCCGACCTCGAGTTCCTCATCGGACCCGACTGGCGCGAGAAGATCGCTCCGCTGCCGACCACGCAGCGCTACGTCGAGCGCATCAACCTCGTGGGCACCACGTGGGCCGGCGGCTTCGTCGCGCATCACTACACGCGCTACCTCGGCGACCTCTCCGGCGGCCAGTTCATCGGGCGGCTCATGTGCCGCCGATTCGGCTTCGAGACCAACGGCGTCGGCTTCTATCTCTTCGAAGACATCGCCGACCCGAACGCCTTCAAGGACGTCTACCGCGAGCAGCTCGACGCCGCACCGTGGGACGACGCCGAGAAGGAGCGCGTGATCGACGAGGTGCTGGTCGCCTACCGGTTCAACACCGAGCTGTTCGAGGACCTCGCCCGCGCCAAAGCCGCGGCGATCGCCTGACTCACCGCGGACTCGCCGCACCCGCTGAGCGCACCTCGCGCATGAATCGCCGCACGTCCTCATCCACCCGGATGTCGCTCGGCCGCAGCGGGCGCGACAGGTACAGCCCATCGAGCGACGTCAGTCGCGACAGCGCGACATAGGTCTGGCCCGGCGCGAAGGCGCCCGAGCCGAGATCGATGACGGCCCGGTCGTACGTCTTGCCCTGCGACTTGTGGATGGTGACCGCCCACGCGAGCCGCAGCGGGAACTGGGTGAACTCGGCCACGATCTCCCGCGTGAGCGACTTCGACGCGGGATCGTACGCGTAGCGGAACCTCTCCCACACGGCCGGTTCGACGTCGAACTCCTCGCCGTCGACCTCGACCCGCACGTTCTCGCCGGCGATGCGCGTCACCGTGCCGATCGTGCCGTTGACCCAGCGCGGCGGCTCGCCGAACGACGCCGTGTCGTTCCGCAGGAACATCACCTGCGCACCGATCTTGAGCTTCAGCTCGGCGTCGGCCGGATACGCGTCGCCGCGCCCGAAATCGCCGTTGATGTCCGCCGCCGCGGTCTGCGATCGTCCCGGCAGGGCATCGAGGTGCCGTCGGTTGATGTTGTTCACGATGTCGTTGCGCGTGGCGAGCGTGATGATCGGTGTCTCGTCGGCCGTGGGGTCCGGCGGCGTGCGCGCGCCGGTGTCGTTGAGGATCTTGGCGATGTCGGCGGTGACGACGCCGTGGCGCACCGCGTTCAGCATCGCCTTGAACTCCGGATCGGCCTGACGGTGGATCTCGGCGAGCTCGCGCACGTGCAGCTGCGCACCGTGCGATCCGATGTCGATGATCCCGTCGCCGCCGACATCGCCGACCCACACCTTGGCGTCGAAGAACCAGAACGACCGGTAGTGATCCCGGATGTAGCGCAGCTCGTCGCCGCGCGGAGGCACCGGCGCGAGCTGATACGGGTCGCCGAACATGACGATCTGCACGCCTCCGAACGGCTCACCACGGCGCCCCCGAGCTTGCCGCAGCGAGCGGTCGATGCCATCCATGAGGTCGGCATTGACCATCGAGATCTCGTCGATGACGAGGGTGTCGATGGCGTTGAGGATCTTGCGCGTGGCATCCGACTGGTCGATCTCGCTGTCGGCGATGAGACCGATCGGCAGCCGGAAGAGCGAGTGGATGGTCTGACCCTCGACGTTCAGCGCCGCAACGCCCGTCGGTGCGCAGACCGCGATCTGCTTGGACGTGTTCCACGCCAGGTGCTGCAGCAGCGTGGACTTTCCGGTGCCGGCGCGACCTGTGACGAACACGTGCTCGCGGGTGTCCTCGATGAGACGGAAGAGCGACTCCTGCTCGAGGGAGAGGGCGCGCGTGGTCACCGGTTCATGGTAGCCATGCGACGCCGCATGACGGCATCGGGCGGTCGGTCAGGCGGACTTTCCTAGACTGGGGGCGTGGAGCGGGGGGCGACGGATGCCGCACCGGAGGCGTCGCATGCGCCTCCGGCACCGGGCGCGCCCGCCAGGCGCCGATCGCGGGGCGGCAGGCTCGGGCGCGACCTGACCGTCATCGTCGTGATCACCGCACTCGTGCTGGCCGGCCTCGCGGTCGCCGCCACGCTGGCCTACCGCGAGTTCTACAGCCCCTCGGCATTCGTGCGTCACTACCTGCATCTGCTGCACGACAACGACGCCGCCGGGGCGCTCGCCGTTCCCGGCGTCGCGATCGACAGCGCCGAGCTGCAGGCCGCGGGACTCGAGACACCCGACTCCGACGCCCTCCTGCGCGCGGCGGCGATGGGCTCGCTGCGCGATGTCTCGATCGTGTCGGAGGTGTCCGACGGCGACGTCACCACGGTCATCGCGGAATACGACGCCGGCGGCGTTCCCGGCACCGTCACCTTCGAGGTCGAGCACACCGGCTGGATCGGCATCGCCCCGACATGGGCCTTCGCCACGAGCCCGCTCGCCGTGATCGACCTGTCGGTGGAGGGCTCGATGGAGTTCGCGGTCAACGGTTTCGAGATCGACAAGAGGCAGGTCTCCCCCGACGGCGTCGACGCCGACCCCACCGCGCCGATCTCGATGCTCGTGTTCTCCCCCGGCCTCTATTCGGTCTCCGTCGACACCGCGATCGCGGCGACGCCCGGGGTGGCGGTGCTCAGCGACGCGCCGCTGACGGAGGTGCCGGTCACCGTCGCAGCCGAGCCGACCGAGGAGTTCGTCGAGGTCGTGCAGGATCGCGTCGAGGACTTCCTCACGGCGTGCGCCACGCAGGAGGTTCTGCAGCCGACGGCCTGCCCGTTCGGCTACACGGTCGACGATCGCATCGTCGGTCTGCCGTCCTGGTCGATCGCGGAGCAGCCCGCCGTCACGGTCGAACCCGACGGAGCGAGCTGGAAGATCCCGGCGACCGAGGCCGTCGCCCGCATCGACGTGCAGATCCAGTCGTTCTTCGACGGCAGCATCCGCGATGTCAGCGAAGAGGTGCCGTTCCTCGTCACCGGCACCATCACCGTGCTCCCCGACGGCACCGCCTCGATCGTGGTCGGCGCCGGCTGAACTCAGGCCCTGGCGCCGGCCGCGTCGGTCTCGACGGGCTCGACGCGCCGGGGGCCGCGGCCGAGCGCGAACGTGGCACCGAGGCCGACGACGAGGAAGCCGGCCGCGGTGAGCGCCGACAGGCGGGTCCCGTCGGAGAACGCCGCTCTGGCGGCATCCGCAGCCACCCCGGATGGATCGGTCTCATCGAGCACCGCGATCGCGGCACCCGCGCTGTCGACGACCGATGAGACGATCTGATCGCGCTGGTCTTCGGGCACGCCCGCATCGTCGAGGCTGTTCGAGAGGATGCCGCCGGTGGATGTGAACAGCACCGTGCCGAGGATGGCGATGCCGAGCGCCGAGCCGACCTGGCGCGAGGTCGACTGCGTGCCCGATCCCTGCCCGGAGAGGTCGACGGGAACATCCTGCAGGATGACGCCGGTGAGCTGCGCGGTCGCAAGTCCCACCCCGATCCCGTAGACGAACAGTGCCGGCAGCAGCCACCCCCACACCGCGTCGGGTGCGATGACGAGCGCGACCGCCACAACGCCGACGATCTCGGCGGCGATGCCGAACCGCACGATGACGATCGGGTCCACGCGGCCGCTCGTCGCCCCCGCGATGCCACTGGCGACGAAGGAACCGACGGCGAGCGCGAGCAGCACCAGGCCGGTCTGCAGGGCGTCGAAGCCGAGCACGAACTGAAGCCACAGCGGCAGCGACAGGATGAGACCGAACTCGCCGAGCGCGATCACCAGCGCGGCGATGTTGCCGTTCGAGAACGAGCGGATGCGGAACAGCGAGAACTCCAGCAGCGATGGTCGCCCGCGGCGACCGCGCGAGATCCCCCACGAGAGGAAGCCGACGAGTGCGAGCGCGGAGATGGCGAAGGCGACCGGCACCGGTGAGATCGTCCACGGCCATGTGAAGCCGCCGAGGGTGAAGGGCTCGACGCTGGTCCACCAGCCGTAGGTGCGGCCCTCGATGAGGCCGAACACGAGTCCCCCGAACAGCAGCACCGACAGCACCGCACCGACCACGTCGATGCCCTTCGCGCGCGCCTCCTTCGATTCGGCCACCGCGACGGCGATCCCGATGAACACGGCGATCCCGAGCGGGATGTTGATGCCGAACGCCCACCGCCACGAGAAGTCGGTGGTCAGCCACCCGCCGAGAAGCGGCCCGACGGCGGCCATGCCCCCGATCGTCGAGCCCCACACCGCGAACGCGATGCCCCGCTCGCGCCCGCGGAAGGTGGCGTTGATCACCGAGAGGGTCGTCGGAAGGATCATGGCGCCGCCGACGCCCTGCACCAGGCGGGCGAGGATGAGCAGCTCGCCCGTCGGCGCGAGCGCGGCCAGCACGGACGAACCGGCGAAGACGACGACCCCGACGAGCATGAGGCGCTTGCGTCCGAAGCGGTCGGCGAGACTGCCGAACAGCAGCAGCAACGACGCGAACACCAGGGTGTACGCCTCCTGCACCCACTGCACCTCGGTCGACGAGATGCCGAGGTCCTCGACGATCGAGGGAACGGCGACGTTGACGATCGTCGAATCGACGATGATCAGCGACACCGCGACGCTGATGAAGACGAGGCCGACCCAGCGCCGACGGTAGTGATCGGTCATCGACGCAGGGCCTCCTCTGCGCGCTTGTCGCGTTCGGCGAGCTTGGCCAGACGTGCGTTGTACTCCTCGAGCTCGGCATCGCCCGAGCGATCGGCGGCGCGGTCGCGTCGACGCTGCATGCGCTCGTCGCTGCGGCTCCACTGGATCGCCAGCGTGATCGCCACCGTGAGCGTGGGGATCTCCCCCACCGACCACGCGATGCCGCCGCCGAGGTACTGATCATCCAACGGCGGGAGGCCCCACGTGCGCCCCATCGCGCCGTACCACTCCGAGGCCATGAGACCGGTCTGCATCATCATCGCGACGCCGAAGAACGCGTGCATCGCCATGACACCGACCAGCAGCAGCAGTCGCCCCGCATACGGCAGCCGATACGCCACCGGGTCGACACCGATGAGCGTGAGCGCGAAGAGATAGCCGGTGAGCAGGAAGTGCGCGACCATCCACACGTGCCCGATGTGGTCGTACAGCGCCCAGCGGAAGAGGTCGGTGTAGTAGAAGAGCCACAGCGACACCACGAACAGGCCGGCGGCGACGAAGGGGTTGGTGAGCACCCGCATGTACGGCGAGTGCACGATCCACAGAACCCACTCGCGCCCGCCGCGCGTGCCGTCGTCGCGTTTGCGGATGGCCCGTGCCGCGAGCGTCACGGGCGCTCCCGCCACCAGCAGCACCGGGATGCCCATGCTCAGCAGCATGTGACCGAGCATGTGCACGCTGAACAGGTAGTCCTGATAGGCGTTCGGGGCTCCGCACGTGACCCACACCAGCAGCAGCAGACCCGACACCCACATCACGGTGCGGTAGATCGGCCAGGCGTCGCCGCGCCGGTGCAGGCGCCACACGCCGGCGAGGTAGAAGAACAGGCCGAAGCCGGCCGCGAACGCCCACAGCACATCGATGTCCCACACCGTCAGCCAGCGGCTCGGCAGCAGTTCCGCCGGCAGCTCGTCGCCGGTGAGGTAGAACGCCGGCGACACGTCCTCCGGGATGCCGCTGTCGGTCGGCGGCGCGGTGCGGGCGAGGGCGGATGCGGCGCCGCTGGCGATGCCCATGAAGGCGAGTTCCAGGGCGATGAGCATCCAGAACACGCCGCGCGTCGCATCCGTCATGCGGTCGATGAGGCGATTGCGGTAGATCGCGCCCAGCAGGCCGATGGCCACGAGGGCGACGACCTTGACCAGCACGATGACGCCGTAGGGGGTCAGCAGGCCCCCGAGGTCTCCGATGCCGATCGCGGCGCGCACCGTTCCCGAGATCGCGACCACGATGAACGACACCAGGGCGAGCGTGGAGTAGCGCCGCATGGCCCGACGCATGGTCTCGCCGCGAACGATCGGCCGGATGAGCACCATGAGCAGCAGGCCCCCGAGCCACACGGCGGCGCCGATGATGTGCAGCACGAGGGACGACACGGCGAGGTTGTGGTTCGCCTGCTCGCCCGAGTGCCCCTGCGTGCCCATGGGCACGAGCGCGGCGAGGGCGAGGAGCGCGAGCAGGAATGACGGCGTCCACGAGCGCACCGCGAAAGCGAGCACCGTGATGATGGCGCCGAGCACGGTGGTGATCAGCCACACGCGGCCGAGTTCGGTCTCGACGAGGAAACGGCCGAGCTGGGCACCGAACTCGGGACCGAGGCTCAGCTGCGCGTTGAACGAGTCGAGGAAGACGAGGAAGCCGTTCGCGCCGGCGGCGACGGTGAACACCGCGGCCGAGACCGATGCGGCATCGAGCGCCACGTCGAACTCGCGCTCACCCGCCTTCAGCGCGTACAAGGCCACGACGAGGGTGCCGACCATGCCGGCGGCCGCGAGGTTGACCGCGAGCTTGACGACCGGGATCCCCCACCGCACCACGGGGCCCGCATCGCCGAGGATGAGGGGCGCTGCACCACCGCCGTAGGCCAGCGCCCAGACGAGTGCCAGGAGCGCGGCCGCGACGAGGATCACGGGCCCGGCGGCCCGCAGCACGCGGGGACTCACCCCCTAAGCGTAGATCGTTCCCGCTGGGGAACGACCGGAGGGGATGCCGCTCAGCGGCATCCCCTCCGGTGTGGTTCGGCGCGGTCGTTACTTGACGGCAGCCTTCAGCTTCGAGCCGGCGGTCACCTTGACGCGCTTGCCGGCGGGGATGGCGATCTCTTCGCCGGTCTGCGGGTTGCGGCCGGTGCGAGCCGAGGTCTCGACCTGCTCGAACGACAGCCATCCGGGGATCGAGACCTTGTTGCCCTTGGCCACGGCCTCCGAGACGGTGGCGAAGAGGGAGTCGAGCACGCTCGAGACGGCGGACTGGCTCTGGCCGGTCGCGCTGGCGATGCTCGCGACGAGTTCGGTCTTGGTGATGGACTTGTCAGCCATATGTGTGTCCTCCAAGGCGACGGATCGTCGCCTCTCGTTTCTTGGACCGAGCGGCGACTGCCTCCCGGCTTGGTCGGAACGACCGCCTCGAATATACCCACGAACCGCGGAATCATGCGGATTTCGGGCCTCGAGAGGGGGGTCACCCGGCGTGTCGCGGCCTCCGTGGGGCCCGTGTGACGCGTGAGACACCCTTCTCGGCTCGAGAAACACCGCGATGCGCGGTTTCTCGCGGCAATCGCGGTGTCTCACCCCGAGGGCGGTTCGAGCGTGTGCAGGGACCGCAGAGCCGCCACGACGTCGTCGTGCCACCGGCGCGCGAGCGGCAGCGCACCGGTGAACAGCGCGGTGTCATGCGTTCCGCCTCGGTACTGCACGACGCTCGCCGCGACGCCGTCGCGTCGCAGCGCAGCGCCGTACGCGTCACCGTGGCCGCGCAGCGGATCGTACTCGGCGGTGAGGATCACCGCCGACGGCAGACCGCGGTGCGACGCCGCACGGATGGGCGAGGCGAGCGGCTCGCGCGCCGCGGCGGGACGCGGCAGATACGTGCGGGCGACCGAGCGCAGCTCGCGCAGCGCGATGAGCGCTGGAATGCCGAGCGCCCACGTTGCGCGCAGGTCGAGATGGCGACCGGTGAGGTCGACGACCGGCACCTCGAGCAGCTGCAGCCGCAGCGGGTGCCGCGCGCGGTCCCGGTTGACCAGCGTGAGGGCCGCCGCGAGTGAGCCGCCCGCGGAGGTGCCCGCGATGCCGATCCGCTCGGCGTCGATGCCCAGCTCGTCCGCGTGTGCGATGAGCCACTCCAGGCACGCGTACCCCTGCTCGACCTGGGTGGGGTACCGATGCTCGGGAGCCAGCGCGTAGTCGACGGCGATGATCGCGACGCCGGCATCGTGTGCGCGGCGCCGGAAGGCGGCATCCGTCGTGGGGTAGTCGATGCCGCCGATCCGGAACGCTCCCCCGAAGAACGCCAGCACGCCGGGCACGGGCCGTTCGTGCTGGGGCGGATGGTAGACGCGCACCCTCACTTCGGGGAATCCCGGCACCGGAACGACGTGCTCGGTGATGCGCAGCTCCGGCCCCGACGTGCCCACCGTCTCGAGCTCGGTGCGGTCCCATGCGAGGGCCGCGCGGCGGTGCTTCGCGCGGGCGGATGCCGGCGTTCGGGCCGCGCGGCGGCGCTTCGGACGGGCCGGCGCGGGTCGAGACTGGGGCCTGCGTCCGAGACCGGGCCGCGTGCCGCCGGGTCTCGGACGGACACCCGGGTCTCGCGGATGCAGGAGGCCTCGCACGGCGTCGCGCACCCGGTGCCACGCCTTGCCGAGCAGGTAGCGGCGATGCACGCGCAGGCGCTCCGCGAAGAAGGGGTCCAGCGGCATCGTGGCCTCCTCGAGGCGGTGGACGGGAATCCTCGTCGGCGGGTGAGGCCCCCGTGGTGCCTGAGGCGTCCGTCGTGACCCGAGGCGTCCATAGTGCCCGAGGCGTCCATGGCGCCTGAGGCGTCCGTTGTGACCCACCGTACGCGCTCGGAACCACTCCCCCGCGTGCACGAACTCAGGCTGGGGTCTCGCGGGAAGCCCGATTCAGGCCTTTCAGCCGCATTCAGACGCCGTCAGCCTGAGACAGGGCACACGGCGATCGAGGAACGACCAACGGATGCCGGCGGGGATACGACCGGCGGGATCCGCCCGCGGGGATGACGACCGGCGGGATCCGCCCGCGGGGATGACGAAGGCCCGGATCCAGGTGGATCCGGGCCTTCGTGAAACGCGTCTCGCTTACCAGCTCGACTTCGTCACACCGGGGAGTTCCCCACGGTGTGCCATGTCGCGGAAGCGCACGCGCGAGATGCCGAACTTCTTCAGGTGTCCGCGCGGGCGACCGTCGATGACGTCGCGGTTGCGCAGGCGCACCGGCGATGCGTTGCGGGGCAGCTTCTGCAGGCCCACGCGGGCCTCCTCACGCTGCTCGTCGGTCGAGGTCGGGTCGACGAGCTGCTTCTTCAGCTCGAGGCGCTTCGCCGCGTAGCGGTCCACGACCTCCTGGCGCTGCTTGTTGCGCGCGATCTTGCTCTTCTTGGCCATGATCAGCGCTCCTCTCGGAAATCGACGTGCTTGCGGACCACCGGGTCGTACTTCTTCAGCACGATACGGTCGGGGTTGTTGCGGCGGTTCTTGCGCGTGACGTAGGTGTATCCCGTGCCCGCGGTCGAACGCAGCTTGATGATCGGACGGACGTCCTGAGCCTTCTTCGCCATTAGAGCTTCACACCCTTCGCGACGAGGTCCTTCACAACCGACTCGATACCGCGCGCGTCGATCACCTTGATGCCCTTGGCGGACACGTTCAGGGTGACCTTACGACCGAGCGACGGAACGTAGTAGGTCTTCTTCTGCACGTTCGGGTCGAAGCGGCGCTTCGTCCGTCGGTGCGAGTGGCTGATGTTGTGACCGAAGCCGGGAACCGCTCCAGTCACCTGGCACACTGCGGCCATGGTGTCTCCTTCTGTACCGTGAAGCCGGACGGCTCCACCCAAGATCCCTTGTCTGCGCCCCGCACCGAAGACGTCCCGTTTGCGGGTCGAGCGATGGTGTGGGGTGCGAACTACGCGCTGGAGTGCGCGCAGACAAACAACCACCCTAGCACGTCGGGCGTGTCGGCTCCGACAGGGCGGCCGCTCCCCTCCCCCACCGGAAGGCGGAGACGGTCGGATCCCCCTCGATCCAGAAGCGCCACGGATACTCCGCGGTGCCGGCGACGCCGGCCACTCCCACGCGCGGACCGCGGGCGACCGCCGCGAGCGGCTCCTCGCGAAGCCACAGTCGGGCCCGTGCGCCGGCTCGCTCGTCCGGCTCGATCGCGTCGATCCCGTCGTGGACCGGATGCCGCAGGCCAACCGCGTCGCCCAGTCGACCCGGACCGCGGGCGAGGTCACGCGGTCGGCGCACGACGCCGCGACCGGCGGTACGGCGCCGGAGCGCAGCATCCTCACCGTCGACGATCTCACCGGCGCGCAGCAGGATGCCGCCGGCTCCGCCGGCGGGGGCGGCCACGACGTTGACGCACGAGTGGATGCCGTGGCTGAGGTAGATGTAGAGGTGACCCGGCTCGCCCCACATCGTGGCGTTCCGCGCCGTGGGACCCATCCGCGCGTGCGAGCCCGGATCGGGCACGTCGCCGGTTCCGAGCCCGAGATAGGCCTCGACCTCGGTGATGCGCACCACCACCCGCTCCTCGGCGACGTCGGTCACGAGCACGCCGCCGAGCAGGCGTGGCGCCACGTCCACGGCGAGCGCGCGCAGGTCCTCGCGCGCGGCGGGGCGCAGTCCGTCGCCGACCCCGCTCATCCGGGCGGCAGCCGGCACCACGACGCGTCGAACCCCGCGAGCGCCACGATCTCCGCGTTGTCGGCGAGGGAGAGGATGTGGGTCTCGACCCGCTCGGGCAGCGGGAGCAGATACCCGTCGTAGCGGTTCGAGACGACGTCGGGGGCGATGAGCACGGCCGCATACCGCCCGCTGGGCGACACGCACGTCTGGAGAACGGTGTCTTCGTTGGGCACATCCATCACGATCGCGGTCTCACCCTCGTCGTCGACGGTCGCGATCGTGGTGGCGATGGGCTGTCCGCCCTCGTCGCGCAAGGACGTCGTGCGCAGGGTGCCGCCGCCGGGAAGAGGCTCCACGTCGTTGAGGGTGCCGAGGTCTTCTGCCGAGGCGACGAGGGGCGTCTCGTCACCGGTCGAGAGGTCGAGCACCACCCATCCTTCCGGACGATCGATGACGGCCTCCGACGTGCCGGGGGTGATGCCGGCGATCGCGTTCGCCAGTCCGAACGAGGCCGGGTTCTCCCCCGTCGGCCCGGTGAGCGTCAGGGCGCTGTCGAACCCGACGAACAGCACGCTGTCGGTGTCGGGCACGAACGACCACGAATCGACGCGCGCGTCGCTCCCCTCGACGGCGACCTGCACGGGCGCCTCCTCGGCGGCGGAGTCGTCGACCGATGCCGTGAACAGCGCACTCTCGAGGGCGCCCTCGGTGCCGACCGCCGCGTCGGTGAAGAGGTAGCCGATCCGATCGCCCCGGTCGGCGGCCTGCAGGTCGGAGATCGTGCCCTCGCCCGGCAGGGCCAGCGTGCGCTCGTTCTGCCCATCGTGGTCGGTGACGATCAGCTGCGACTGATCGTTCTCATCCCGCACCGAGAACACCAGGTGGTCGGCGGTGATGCGGAAGTCCTCGATCGCGGGGTGCGTGAACACCGGGATCGCCTGCTCGCCGTCGAGGTCGGTGACGAAGACCGTGTCGCCGTTCTCGCCGCCGCGCTGCAGCAGGAACAGGTCGATGCCGGGGGTCGTGAAGGTTTCGGTGAGGGTCGAGGTGGCTCCGCCCCCCAGCCCGGTCACGTCGTCGATCGTCACGGTGTACTCGGTCTCATCCCACAGTGGCAGGGTGAACCGCACCCCGACGCTGCGCCCCGAGGTGTCCACCGCGAACGGGACTGCCGGGGTGATCGTCACCTGCGAGGCGTCGACCTCCTGCAGCGACTGGGTCGTCGTGAAGATGACGCGGGTGCCGGATGCTTCCACGGCGGCCTCGGGATCCACCGCGACGTCGGTCGCACGCGGCCCCTGGGCGACGCTCACGGCGGCGCCGACGGCGGCGAGCACCACGAGGGTCGCCACGACGATCGCGAAGACGGCCGCGAAGCCGAGCGGGCGCCGACGCGCGGCCTCAGGCCTGTCAGTACTCATACGGGTCCTCGGGCTCGTCGATCGCGGACACCTCGGCCGCATCGACCGTCAGCGTGCCGTCGCTCGCGGCCCGCACGGTGCCGGAGACCTCGACCCACTGCCCCGCCTCGGGTGCCGCCTCCCCGGAGGCGATCGGCACGCTGGCCGGCTGCGCGTCGATGACGCAGTGGGTGATGACCAGGCGGGTCAGGCCGAACCCGTCGTCGGTCGGGGCGACGAACCCGGTGAGGGTGACCTCCTGGCCGTCGAAGGTCTCCGGCGAGGTGGAGGTCGCGAACACCGTCGCCCACTCGCCGATGCCGAACGTGGAGGTGTCGCCGGATGCGGCGAGGGTCACCGCATCCTGACCCGCGAACAGCGGGGTGACGCCGACGTCGCGCGCGAGTGCCATCTCGGCCGACAGCGAGGTGGCGGGAAGGACGAGGGCCAGCAGCACGACCCCCGAGGCGATGGCGCCGCCGATGATCGACGCGGCGAGGGCGAGCGGATGCGCGTGGTGGGCGTGCCCAGGGGGACGAGCGTCGTGCGGAGCGGCGTCGGACGGATGCGGCTCGTCGGGCGTGCCACCCTCACGGGGCGGCGCCGCTGCGACCGACGCGCTCGCGGCGGCCTCGCGAGCCGCGCGGGCTTGCGCACGCGAGGTCGGACGCGCGTCGGTTTCCTGGAGGGTCGAGACGCCGGAAGCATCGGGCCCTGCGCTCGCGTCCGGCTCCTGCTCCGGAGCGCGCCGGCGTGGTCCCGGGGCAGGCGCGGACGGCGGCGGACCGTGCTCGTGCCCGTGCTCAGCTTCGGCCCCCAAGGGGAGCGCGAACGAGGCGACCGCCCCGACGAGCAGGAGCACCGCCATCGACACCGCGAACCACGACGAGTCGGGGTTGATGTAGAGGTCGAGGTCGCCGGTGAGGGCGAGCGAGACGGTGACCACGGCGATGATCGCCGCGAGTCCGACACCGAGCCAGCGCGTGCCGAGCGCTCCGAGGTCACGCAAAGAGGTTCACCCCCGTCGCGATGGCGAATGCGCTGAGAACGACCACGACGACCACGCCGGCGAGGGTGCGGGTGGTGAAGGTGGTGCGCAGCAGCGCGAGCATCTTGACGTCGACGAGGGGCCCGACCAGCAGGAACGCGACGATGGACCCCGGAGTGAAGGTGGAGGCGAACGACAGCGCGAAGAACGAGTCGACGTTGGAGCAGATCGACACCACCATCGCCAGCGCGATCATCGCGACGATCGACAGGGCGGGGTCGGATCCGATCGCCAGCAGCGTCTCTCGCGGCACGAGCACCTGCACCGCCCCGGCGATCGCGGAGCCGATGATGAGGGCGGGCATCACCGCCCGCAGCTCCACGACGAACTGCGCGAGGCTGCGGCGGACGCGTCCGCCCGGCTCGTGTGCGACCAGTTCGCATGTCTCGCGGAAGCGCTCCGTGAGCAGGCCGTCGGGGTCGCGGTGCAGGCTGTACAGCCATCCGATGAGGTTCGCGATGAGGTAGCCGCCGACCAGGCGGGCGATGAGGATGCCGTCGTCGAATCCGAACGCGGCGTGCGTCGTGATGATGACGATCGGGTTCACGATCGGTGCCGCGATGAGGAAGGTCATCGTCTCGGGCACGCTGAATCCGCGCATCAGAAGCCCGCGCGCGAACGGCACATTCCCGCACTCGCATACGGGGATGAGCATCCCGAGCAGCGACAGAACGGCGCGGCGGGCCCACGCCGCGCGCGGGAGCCACCGCTCGATGACGCCGGGCGGCACCCACACCTGCACCACGATCGAGAGCACGACGCCCAGGGCGATGAACGGCAGCGACTCGATCAGCACGCTGATCGCGAGGGTCAGCCCGTCTTGCGCGCGCGTGGAGAGCGAGAGCGGGTAGAGCGACGGCAGCAGCAGGTCGATGGCGAACAGCGCCAGCACCACAGCCACGCCGGCTCCCGCCCACACCAGCGCGCGGGCGGTCGACGACGGCTCGTGGAGGGTCTCCGAGCGGCGGCGCGTGTCAGTCGACGGCACGCTCGTTCGCCTGGGCGGCCGTGCATGCGGCGCACAGGCCGAAGATGTCGACGATGTGCTCGGCCTGGGTGAAGCCGTGCTGCGAGGCGGTCGCGTGAGCCCACGTCTCGACGTCGCTCGCGGCGATCTCGACGGTCAGCCCGCAGGATCGACAGATCAGGTGATGGTGATGGCCCGGCGATTCGCAGGCGCGGTAGAGATTCTCTCCTTCGGGGCTCTGCAGGGAATCGGCCTCGCCCTTGGCGGCCAGGCCCGCGAGTGCTCGGTAGACGGTGGCCAGCCCGATGCCCGTATTCTCCTCACGAAGGTGAGCGTGCAGCGCCTGGGCGCTGACGAATCCGGGGGAATCTCCGAGCGCCTCACGCACGCGCTCGCGCTGCCAGGTGTTGCGCTCGACCATGCCGCGAGTCTACCCGCGGCGCCTGGGCAAGCCCCGGGCGATTCTTATGCGAACCGTTCGCGGGTGACGCGGCCCCGCCGGCGGCCGACGACGCGACAGACGAGATAGATGACGAACGAGATGGTGGTGATGTAGGGGCTCACCGGCAGGGTGCCCGCGATCGCCAGCAGGATGCCGCCGACGGCCGAGACGAACCCGAAGACGGCCGACAGCACCGGCACGGCGAGCGAGCCGGAGGCCACGCGCATCGCGGCGGCGGCGGGAGTGACCAGCAGCGCCATCACCAGGAGCGCGCCGATGATGTGCACCGCGACGGCGACGATGAGCCCGAGCAGGAGCATGAAGCCGAGCGAGACGGCCGTCGTGGGCACGCCCCGCGCGGCGGCGGCCTGCGGGTCGAGGGAGTCGAATCGCAGGGGGCGCCAGATGAGCAGCAGGCCGAGCATCACGAGGGCCCCGATGCCGATGAGCCAGCCGAGCTGATCGGACTGCACGGAGACGATCTGACCGGTGAGCAGGCTGAACCGATTCGCGCTGCGGCCGCTGTAGAGCGACAGGAAGAGGATGCCGAGGCCGAGGCCGAAGGGCATGAGCACGCCGATGATGGAGTTGCGGTCGCGCGCGCGGGCGCCGAGCCATCCGATCAGCGCCGCAGCCACGAGGGATCCCACGATCGACCCCGTGACCACATCGAGGCCGATGAGAAGGAACGCGGCGGCCCCGGCGAAGGACAGTTCGCTGATGCCGTGCACGGCGAAGGCCATGTCGCGCTGGATGACGAACACGCCGATCAGGCCGCCGACGAGCCCCAGCACGGCGCCGGCGACGACGGAGTTCCACACCAGCTCGAGGATCTGCCCGTAGTACGGCAGCCCGCCGAACATCGCGTCCCACACGTCAGCCCAGTTCATGCGCCGACCTCGTCGTGGTGGTGGTGGTGCTCTTCGGCGTCGGGCGCGCCCACGACGACGAGGCGTCCGCCGGCCTTGAGCACGTAGACGGGGGCGCCGTAGAGGCGGGTCAGGGTGGCCGACTCGAGCACCTCGTCGGGGCGGCCGAGCGAGAAGCGGCCGTTCGCGATGTAGAGGATGCGGTCGACGCGATCGAGCACCGGGTTGATGTCGTGGGTGACGAAGAGCACGGCTGCGTCGGTGGCGCGACGATGCCGGTCGATGAGACCGATCACCGCGCGCTGGTTGGCGAGGTCGAGGCTGGTGAGGGGCTCATCGCACAGCAGGAGGGGCGGATCGTCGGCGAGCGCCTGTCCGACCCGGAGGCGCTGCTGCTCGCCGCCGGAGAGCTCCCCGACGCGACGGTCGGCGTAGTCTCCGGCGCCGACGGCCTCGAGGAGGCGGTCGACGCGAGCACGGTCGCCGCGTCGGGGGAGCGGGAACCCGAACCGATGGCCGTCGACGCCGAGGGCGACGAGGTCGCGGGCGCGCAGGGCGGTCTCGGGCGGCAGGGGACGCTGCTGCGGGATGTATCCGATCCGGCGGTTGCCGGCCCCGCGCACCTGCTCACCGAGCGCGGTCACACTGCCCTCGCTCAGCTGCTCGAGGCCGAGGATCGCCCGCAGCAGGGTGGTCTTGCCCGAGCCGCTCGGCCCGAGCACGGCGATCAGCTCGCCGGGCTGCACCTCGAGGTCGAGCCCCGCCCACAGTTCGCGGCCGTCGCGCCGCAGCGCCGCGCCGCGGATCTGGAGCGGAGGCGTCACTCCGTCAGCGCGTCGGCCATCGCCGCGACGTTCGCCTGCATCCACGAGACATAAGTCTCCCCCTCCGGGAGGGTTTCGGAGAATTCGAGGACCGGAATGCCCTGCGCGTCAGCCTCGTCGATGATCTGCGTGGTCTCGGCACCGCCGGTCTGCGCGTTGACGATGACGAGACGCACATCGCCCGACTCGAGGAGCGTGAGGGATTCCAGGAGGGTCGCGGGAGCGACATCCTGACCCTCTTCGACCGCCTCCGTGAAGGCCTCGGGGGCGACGTTGACGAGGCCCGCGTCCGACGACAGGTAGAGCGGAACCGGCTCGGTCACGAAGATCTCGTCGCCCTCGTGATCGGTCGCGACGGCGGCGAGGTCGTCTTCGATGGTCGCGATCTCTTCGACGAACGCGGCGAGGTTGGCCTCGTACGTCTCCGCCTGCTCCGGGTCGTGCTCGCTCAGCTCCTCGGCGATCGCCTCGGCGACGTGCTCCATCGTGTGAGGGTCGTACCAGACGTGCTCGTTGAAGCCCTCGATGTGCTCGTGCTCGTGCTCCTCCTCTTCGGCCGCTTCCTCCTCGGCCTCCTCCTCTTCGGAGTGGTCGTGCTCGGCCTCTTCGCCGGGGTAGTCGTGCGAGTACTCCACCGCGGTGATGACGTGCGCCTCCGATCCGCTCGATTCGATCATCGCGTCGACGAACGCGTCGTACCCGCCGCCGTTCTCGATGATGATGTCGGCCTCGCTGACCACCAGCTGGTCCTGCGCGCTGCCCTCGTACTCGTGCGGGTCCTGTGCGGAGCTGTCGATGATCGAGGTGACGGTGACCGCGTCTCCCCCGATCTGCTCGGCGATCTGACCGTAGACGTTGGTCGAGGCGACGACGGTGATCGTGTCGTCGCTGTCGGCCGGCTCGGTGGCCGCGGAGCCGCATCCGGCCAGCACGAGGACGGTGCCGGCTGCGATACCGACGGAGGGCAGGATTCGGGAGTCGCGCATGGGGAGATCCTACGCCTACTGATAATGGTTCCCAAAATCATGAGCAAGAGCCCGCCATCCATGCTCCCCCGCTCACCCTCGCGCGGTTCACCTGTCACCGGATGCCGCATCCCCACACCACAGCGACAATGAGCGGCACCCAACGCCCGGTCGTGGGCGCCCGGACGCGAAACGGCGGCTACTCGACGAGGAGGGCGGGCTCCTCGAGGACGGCGGCGATGTCGGCGATGAAGCGGGAGACCTGGTCGCCGTCGACGACACGGTGGTCGAACGAACCCGACACGGTCGTGACCCACCGGGGCCGCACCTCGCCGTCGACCACCCACGGCTTCTGCCGGATGGCGCCGAGGGCGACGATGCCGACCTCACCCGGGTTGATGATCGGCGTTCCGGCGTCGACCCCGAAAACGCCGATGTTCGTGATCGTGATCGTGCCGTTCTGCTGGTCGGCCGGGGTCGTCTTGCCCTCGCGCGCCGTGAGCGTCAGCTTCTCGAGCGCCTTCGCCGTCTCGCGCACCGACAGCGCCTGCGCGTCCTTGATGTTGGGGACCAGCAGCCCGCGCGGCGTCGCCGCCGCGATGCCGAGGTTCACGAAGTGACGCACGCGGATCTGGGCGCCCTCCTCAGTGTCGACCCACGCGGCGTTCACCATCGGGGTGCGGCGCACAGCCCACACCACGGCGCGGGCCATGATCAGCAGCGGCGACACCTTGGTGTCGGCGAACTCCGGCGAGGCTTTGAGACGCTTGACGAGCTCCATCGTGCGCGTCGCGTCGACGTCGACCCACACCGACACGTGCGGGGCGGTGTAGGCCGAGCGCACCATACCGCTGGCGGTCGCCTTGCGCACACCGCGCACCGGAATGGTCTCCTCGCGGTCGTCCGCCGGTGACGCCGCGGCGGCGACGGGGGCGGAGGGCTCCGAGGCGGTCACCGGGATCGTCTCCTCCCGCACCTCGCCCCACGCGGGCGTCTCGATGTTGCGGAAGACGCTTGCCTGCGAGGCGTGCGCCACGACGTCGTCGCGGGTCACCTCGCCGGCAGCGCCGGTCGGGGTCACGGCCGAGAGGTCGACCCCGAGGTCGCGGGCGAGCTTGCGGATGGGCGGCTTGGCCACCACGCCGACCGACGACGTGATGCGCTCCGCGGCCGACACCGGCGGCTTCCGACGCCGGGACTGGACCGGGCCGCCGGAGCCGTAGCCGACGAGGACCGATCCCGATCCGTCGGGTTCCGGCGCCTCGGCGGACTCCCCGTGCTCCGAGCGACCGACGGTGGTGTCGGCGCCGGAGGCGGCATCCGCAATGGTGATGATCGCCGCACCCACCTCGACGGTGTCGCCCTCGGCGACGAGCAGATCGCCGACGGTGCCGGCGAACGGCGAGGGGAGCTCGACGAGCGACTTGGCCGTCTCGATCTCGACGATCACGTCGTTGACGGCGATCTCGTCGCCGGGAGAGACCCGCCACGAGACGATCTCGGCCTCGGTGAGACCCTCCCCGACGTCGGGGAGGACGAATGTCTGCGTGCTCATGGCGTTCCTCTGCTGGGGCGGGTCAGTAGGCGAGGGCGCGGTCGACGGCCTCGAGGATGCGGTCGGGATCGGGCAGGTAGACGCCTTCGAGCTTGGCGGCGGGGAAGGGCGTGTCGAAACCCGACACGCGCAGCACCGGCGCCTCGAGAGCGTAGAACGCCTTCTCGGTCACCGTCGCCGCGATCTCCGATCCGAGGCTGACGAACCCGGGCGCCTCCTGCGCGTAGACCATGCGGCCGGTGCGCCGCACCGAGTCGAGGAGGGGGCCGTAGTCGACCGGCGAGAGCGAGCGCACGTCGACCACTTCGCAGCTGGTCCCCTCGGACTCCGCAAGAGCGGCCGCCTGCAGGAGGGTCGTCACCATGGCGCCGTGACCGACGAGGGTGACGTCGGTGCCGCGCCGCACGACACGGGAGGCGTGCAACGGCACGGCCGGGGCCGTGAGATCGACCTCGCCCTTCTGCCAGTAGCGTGCCTTCGGCTCGAGGAAGACGACGGGATCGGGCGACTCGATCGCCTCCTGGATCATCCAGTACGCGTCGTTCGGCGTCGACGGGCTCACCACGCGCAGCCCGGGCGTGTGGGCGAAGTAGGTCTCGGGCGATTCCTGGTGGTGCTCGACCGCGCCGATGTGTCCGCCGTAGGGGATGCGGATCACGACGGGCATCTGCACGGCGCCCTCGTGGCGGTTGGTGATCTTCGCCAGCTGCGTCGTGATCTGATCGAACGCCGGGAAGACGAACCCGTCGAACTGGATCTCGATCACCGGGCGGAATCCGCCCATCGCCAGGCCGATCGCGGTGCCGACGATGCCGGACTCGGCGAGCGGCGTGTCGAGCACGCGACGCTCGCCGAACTCGGCCTGCAGCCCCTCCGTCACGCGGAAGACGCCGCCGAGTCGGCCGATGTCCTCGCCCATGAGCAGCACGCGGTCGCTCGCGGACATCGCCGCGCGCAGGCCGGCGTTGAGGGCCTTCGCGATCGGCATGACCGCGGTGGCCTCGCTCGCCGCGGGTGTTGCCGTGGGCGTCGCCGTGGCGGCATCCGTGCTCATCGCGTCTCCCCCTCGAACGTCGCTTCGTAGGCCGCCAGCCACGCACGCTGCTCATCGATCAGCGGATGCGGGGCGGAGTACACGTGGGCGAACATGGCCTCGGCTTCTATGCCGCCGAGAGCATTCGTGCGCACGCGGGCGTCGTCGGCCACCGCCCGCGACTCGGCCTCGACGTCGGCGAAGAACGCCGCGGACGCGCCGCGGCCCTCGAGGTAGGCGCGCATGCGGGCGATCGGGTCGCGCCGCGCCCACGACTGCTCCTCGTCGGACGTGCGGTACTTGGTGGGGTCGTCGCTCGTGGTGTGCGCGCCCATCCGGTAGGTGAGCGCCTCGATCGCACGCGGACCGTCGCCGCCGCGCACCTCGTCGAGGGCCCGGCGCGTGACCGCGTAGCTGGCGAGCACGTCGTTGCCGTCGACCTGCACGCTGGGGATGCCGTATCCCGTGCCGCGCTGGACGAGCGGGGCGCGCGACTGCGTCGCGACGGGCACCGAGATGGCCCAGTGGTTGTTCTGCAGGAAGAAGACCTCGGGTGTGCGGTAGCTCGCTGCGAAGACCATCGCCTCGTGGACGTCGCCCTGGCTGGAGGCACCGTCGCCGTAGTAGACGATCACCGCCGCGTCTCGGTCGGGGTCTCCGGTGCCGCTTCGGCCGTCGAAGACCATGCCCATGGCCAGCCCGGTCGCGTGCAGCGCTTGCGCACCGAGCACGAGCGTGTAGATGTGGGTGTTGCCGTTCTTGGGGTCGGCCGGATCCCATCCGCCGTGCGTGAGCCCGCGCATGAGGCGAATGATGTCGACGGGGTCCACTCCGCGTATGCGGCACACGGCATGCTCCCGATAGGACGGGAACAGGTGGTCCTGCGCGCGGGCGGCCCGAGCGGATCCCACCTGCGCGGCCTCCTGCCCGAAGCTCGGCGGCCACAGCGCGAGCTGACCCTGACGCTGCAGGTGCGTCGCCTGCTGATCGAAGGCTCGGATCACCGCCATGTCGCGATAGAAGGTCTCGAGATCGGCGTCGTCGAGCGCTTCGATGTAGGGCAGATAGGCCTCGGCGGCGGCGCTCGCGGAGAGCGAGCCGTCGGCGTCGAGGAGACGTACGACGTCGGAATGTTCGGACGTGCCGTGTGCGGGCGCTTCGGGCGGGGTCACCGTTCTACGCTAGCCCGCCGTCCGGGGTGGTCCGATGGGAGATCATGCACAACGGATTCCGCGATGCGTAGGACCTTGTCGACAGATTCCTCTTCGCCGACGGAGATCCGGATGCCGTCACCGGCAAAGGGCCGCACGATGAGGCCTGCTGCCTCGAACGCCGCCGCGATCGTCATCGACGCGTCACCGGCAGGGAGCCACACGAAGTTTCCCTGTGCCTGCGGAATCCGCCACCCCACCTCGCGCAGCTGTGCGGCCAGGCGATCCCGCCGTCCCCCGATCACGGCGACACGCGCTCGGAGCTCGTCCTCCAGCTCGAGGCTCGCGATCGCCGCGACTTCGGACTGCCCGGTCACCGACAGCGGAATCGCGGTGCTGCGGGCCGCATCGAGCACCCGGGGGTGGCCGAGGGCGTACCCGACGCGGAGCCCCGCGAGACCGAAGGCCTTGGAGAACGTGCGGCAGACCACGACGTTGGGCCGCTCGGTCGCGAGCACACGCGTGCCGTCGACCGCGTCGGGGTCGGTCACGAACTCGGCGTAGGCCTCGTCGAGGATGATGAGCAGGTCATCGGGCACCCGCGCGACGAACGCGTCGAACTCGGCCTGGGTGACGACCGGCCCGGTGGGGTTGTTCGGCGAGCAGACGAGCACGGCTCGCGTGCGGTCGGTGACGGCCGCCGCCATCGTGTCGAGGTCGTGACGGGCGTCGTCGGTCAGGGGGACCTGCACCCCGGTCGCCCCGGCGAGCACCGTCAGCCAGGGATAGGCCTCGAAGGAGCGCCACGCGTAGATCACCTCGTCGCCCGGAGTGGAGACGGCCTGCACCAGCTGGGCCAGGATCGACACGCTGCCGGCACCGATGTGCACGCGCGAGACATCGACGTCGTAGCGTGCGGCGAGGCGCTCGCGCAGCAGGGTCGCCGCTGCGTCGGGATAGCGGTTGACCCCGACGGACTCCCGCAGCACCTCGACGACGCCCGGCAGGGGATCGAACGGGTTCTCGTTGCTGGAGAGCTTGTAGGCGTCGGCCCCCGCCTGGCGCCCCTGCTTGTAGGGGGGCAGCGCCGCGATGTCGGCGCGCACGCGCACGGGAATGTCGGATCCGTCGGTCACGGCCCGAGTCTACGACTCGCGCACTGTCGCACCGAGGTGCGCGCGTGGGAGACTGTCGCCACTATGGGCTTCCTGCTTCGAGTCGTCGTCAACGCGTTCGCCATCTGGATCGTCACCCTCATTCCGGTGCTCGGTGTGAGCGTCATCCCCTTCGAGCCCGGCGAGACGCTGCAGCTGGTGCTCACCCTGCTCCTGGTCGCGGCGATCTTCGCGCTCGTGAACACGCTCATCGGCACCGTGATCAAGGTGCTCGCCTTCCCCATCTACATCCTCACGCTCGGCCTGATCGGCCTGGTGATCAACGGTTTCCTCCTGTGGCTGACCGCCTGGATCACGGGATTCTGGAACTTCGGCCTGCGGGTCGAGGACTTCTGGTGGGGGATCGTGGCGGCCATCGTCATCTCGCTCATCAACTGGATTGCGGGCATCATCCTGCGCCCTCGCGACAAGGGCTGAGCCGACCGCGGCTCACTGTCCGCCGCCTCCCGCGGACCGGTCGGAGCGACGGTGGGCGGTGTACTCGAACACCTCGACGCCGTCTGCCTCGGCCAGCGCATCGACCAGGTCGTGCACGCCGTCCACGCGCGGATCACCGCTCTGATCGATCAACGCCGCCGTCTCGGCGTAGGCGGACATGTGATGCGCGGGCATCGTGAGGTCGTCGATCCCCGCGTCGGGATCGGCGCTGCGTTCGACCACGACGCTTCCGGGTGCGCCCACCGCCTGCGCGTGGCCCCCGCCCGACAGCGCCGCCACCGGATCATCGGTGTGCCGCACGGTGACCGCCAGCACGTCGTCGCCGACGTCGGCGTGCACGGGGGAGCCGAAGGTCATGACGGTGCGCACGTCGTATGTGCCCTCGAGCGCCAGGTGCGAGGTGACCATGGCGGCCTGGGAGTGCGCGGCGGTGTGCACGACGTCTCCCGGCCGGATGCCGGCATCTCCCATCGCGGCGATGGTCGCGTCGTATGAGGCCGACCGCTGCCGACTGTAGAGCTGCAGGTTGGAACGGTTGTCGAAGGGCTGGGTGCCGCCGAGCTGCGACGACCGCGTGCCCGCGACGTAGACGACATACTGCGCTGGTGCACCGGTGAACGTGTACTTCTCGATGCGCACCTGCGCGGCCCCGGCCGGCATCCGCGCGGCGATGTCGGCGAATGACCGCGGCGCCGGCAGCGACGACGCCGCGGTGCGACGCACGGCCACCGACGCCGGGGCTCCGGTGAGGCGGGCGGATGCCGGCACCCGGCCGGCGCCGGTGCCGTGCACGCCCGCGGCGAGGCCGCCGACGAACAGCCCGGCCGCCCCGAAGGGACTCAGCAGCGCGCCGGTGGTCTGGGCCTGCGCCACCAGATCGCTCGGCCACGTGAGCGTGTGACGCATGAGGAGCATCGCGGCGCCGATCCCCGCGTCGGGGTGGTCGCCGTGCAGGGCCGTCAGGCGACGCTGGATAAGACCGGCTCGCAGGTCGTCGCCCGCCAGCTCCGCCGCGCGGCGCTCCGCCCACAGTTCGACGGTCTCGTACACGGCCGCGGCATCGCGGAGCGCTCGCGCGACCTCGGCGGCCGTTTCGCGCCGCTCCGTGGTGCGCATCCGGAGCGCCTCGATCTCCGCCCCGAGACGCTGAGACGTTGCCGGGCCCAGCATCAGATCGTCGGCGGCGAGCATCAGGTAGCGATCGACGTCGTCGAGGTCGGCGCGCAGTACGTCGAAACCGCGCGCAGCGTGACGGAGGGTGTCGGTGTCGACGGCGACGGCGCCGCCGGCGGAGATGTCGAGGTCGTCGCTCATCGCTCACTCATCCCCACGCCGCCTCGTCCTGCAGTCGCATCGCCTGCCGGGCCGCGTCATCGCGCAGCACCTCGGCCTGTGCGGCCGCGCCGGCGACGTCGTCGCACCAGCGTTGCGCGGCATCACGGAACTCCCGACCCGCGCGGGAGCGCCACGACGTCGCCTCGGCAAGCCGCACGGCGTCGGTCTCGACCTGCCGCAGGCGGTCGACCGCGAGCGCGAGACGCCGCTCCGCGCGCTCGGCCGCCGCCACGTCGGCGCCCGAGATGGTCGAGGCGGGGGAGGGGAACGTGAAGAGCATGCGTCCAGGATGCGGCCGCGTCCGGCCTCGGTCGCAGCCGCGACAGCGAGCCTGAGGACGGAGGCGGGACGGGTGCGACCTGTGCAGGGGGAGAGCGACCGGGCGGCATCCGCCTCTTGCGCGAAGCGCATCCGGTGCACGCACAATGGGGATCATGAGCGCGAACGAGTACGAACCGTTCCGCGTCGTCTTCGTCTGCACCGGCAACATCTGCCGCTCCCCGATGGCCGATGTCGTCTTCCGCTGGTTCGCGGATTCGGCCGGACTGAGCGATCGTGTGGTCTCGACGAGCGCGGGAACCGGGGAGTGGCACGTCGGCGAGCGAGCCGACCACCGCACCCTGGAAGCCCTGGAACGCAAGGGCTATGACGGATCGCGGCACCGTGCCCGACAGTTCACCGGCGAGGACTTCGAGCGGAACGACCTGATCGTCGCGCTCGACCGCAGCCACGAGCGCATCCTGCACGAGTGGGCGCGCACCGAGGGCGACACCGACAAGCTCGCGCTGCTGATGTCGTTCGAGACGGATGCGCCGACCCTCGACGTGCCCGACCCCTACTACGCCGGCCCCGGGATGTTCGACGACGTGCTGACTATGATCGAGGGTGCGAGCCGGGCGCTCTTCCGGCAGCTCGAACCCGCCATCAGACCGGCGTCCTGACGCCGGTCCCCTCACGCGCGACGACGGGAGTCTCCGGTGACCTCTCTGCCCGACCAGCCCCTCAGCCCGCTCGACGGCCGCTACCGCGGCGTCGTGGCCCCGCTCTCCGATTTCCTCTCCGAGGCGGGCCTGAATCGCGCGCGCGTCGAGGTGGAGGTGGAGTGGCTGCTCGCCCTCACCGACCGTTCGCTGTTCGGAACGTCACCCCTGGATGAGGAGGCCAAGCGCAGCCTGCGCGCGCTCTACACCGATTTCGGGGCCGAGGAGATCGCCTGGCTCGGCGAGAAGGAACGGGTCACCCGTCACGACGTGAAGGCCGTCGAATACCTCGTTCGCGACCGACTCGACCGACTCGATCTCGGCGGCATCGCCGAGATCACGCACTTCGCCTGCACGAGCGAGGACATCAACTCCACCGCCTATGCCCTGACCGTGCAGCGCGCGGTGACGCAGGTGTGGGTGCCCAAGCTGCGCGCGGTGATCACGAAGCTCGAGGCTCTCGCGGTCGAGCACCGCGACGCGGCGATGCTCTCGCGCACCCACGGCCAGCCGGCCACCCCGACCACGATGGGCAAGGAGCTCGCCGTGTTCGCGTGGCGCCTCGCGCGGGTCGCGGATCAGATCACCGGCGGCGACTTCCTCGCGAAGTTCTCCGGTGCCACCGGCACGTGGTCCGCGCACCTGGCCGCCGAGCCCGACGTCGACTGGCCGGAGCTGTCACGTTCGTTCATCGAGGGCCTCGGCATCGGCTTCAACGTTCTCACCACGCAGATCGAGTCGCACGACTGGCAGGTCGAGCTCTACGACCGCGTGCGACACGCGGGCGGCATCCTCCACAATCTCGCGACCGACGCATGGACCTACATCTCCCTCGGCTTCTTCGCGCAGATCCCGGTCGCCGGGGCGACCGGCTCCTCGACGATGCCGCACAAGATCAACCCGATCCGCTTCGAGAACGCCGAGGCGAATCTCGAGATCTCCGGTGGTCTGTTCGGCACCCTCGCCCAGACCCTCGTGACCAGCCGCATGCAGCGCGACCTCACCGATTCGACCACGCAGCGCAACATCGGCGTCGCGTTCGGTCACTCGCTGCTCGCCCTCGACAACCTCGAGCGCGGGCTCGGCGAGATCTCGCTGTCGCAGCACGTGCTGGATGCCGATCTCGACGCCAACTGGGAGGTGCTGGCCGAGGCGATCCAGACCGTCGTGCGCGCCGAGATCACCGCTGGGCGATCCCAGATCTCCGACCCCTACGCGCTGCTCAAGGAGCTCACGCGCGGGCGTCGCGTGGGCGCGACGGAACTGGCCGAGTTCGTGCGGGGTCTCGACATCGGGGATGACGCCAAGGAGCGCCTGATCGCGCTCACCCCGGGCGGCTACACCGGGCTCGCGTCATCCCTCGTCGACACGCTCGCGTAGACCGCTCAGGAGGAGGTGGGGGACTCGTCGCCCGCGGAGTCGACCTCGTCGGGGAGGAGTACCGGGCGATCGATCGGCTTCTCCATCTCGGCCGGATCGACCGCGAGCAGCAGCAGGGCGACGATGAGAAGCGTCGCGATGAAGCTCACCCCCGCCACCACGAGCGCGACGACGATCGCGCGCTGATGGTCCTCTGCCGGAAGCGCCTGGAAGAATCCCATCGCCACGAGCGCGACGATCCCGGCGAACGCGGCGGCGGCGAAGGCGAGCCCGAGAAGCTGAACGGGCTTGAGCAGGTCGCGGCGGGTGCGCTTGTCGGTCACGCGTCGGCGCCCCTCTGTTCTGCAGCGCCCTGTTCGGCAGCGCCCTGCTCGGCGGTGTCGGATCCGGCCGTCTCGGCGGGCGCAGTCTTGGGCCGCGGGCTGGCTCCGGCGATGCCGAGGTACACCGCGACGATGGCGGTGTAGAAGCCCAGCACGCCGACGGCGATGATGGTGCCGGTCAGCTCGAACGTGCCGGCCTCCTCGATCGTGTAGCTGAGCGAATACTCCGGCGACACGATCAGCGTCGCTGCGGCGAACACGAGGGTGAGCGCGCCGATGACGACGCCGTCGCGGGATTCAGTGCGTGTGGGGATGCTGCCGACACCGCCGCGCATGCCGCGGATACCCGCGATGAGCTCGGTCGCTCCCGTGAGGACCGCCCACGCGATCACGATGACGAAGAAGAGCGTCGTGGTGCGCCACGGCGGCAGGCCGGCGGCCATGCCGGCGGCGGCCGAGATCAGCCCGAGGAGCACCGCGGGCCACCGGGCGCCGACCGGGTACACCAGCCACGCCGCGGCGAGGTGCACGAGGGCGGTGGCGAGGGCGAACCCGCTGAAGACGGCGAGGCCCACGGCGGCCGAGTGGTCGCTCGAGAAGGTGATCATCACCGCGGCGATCGCCGCGAAGACCGCACGTGCGACCTGGACGTGGCGCACGTCGAAGGCGCGCGAAGACGGAGATGAAGTCACGATGGTTCCTGTGGAGGTGGTCCTGACGGACAGGACGGATGCGTCCAGTTTAGGTCGTCGCCCCTGTGCGGGTACTCCACGCCCGTCCGGGACGCATCAGTCCTGCCCGATCCCGCGCAGCCAGCGCCGCAGGAGATCCTCGAGTCGCGCGCGCTCCTGTTCATCCAGCGCGGCGAGCAGACGGTGCTCGTTGCGCATGTGTGCACCGAACGCGTCGTCGATCACGCGACGGCCGGCGGCCGTGAGCGCGACGACCCGCCCTCGCCCGTCCGATTCGCTCGTGCGCCGCGCGACAAGGCCCGCCGCCTCGAGGCGGTCGAGCCGCTTGGTGACCGCGCCCGTGGTCACCATCGTGTGGCGCGCGAGCTCGCCGGGCGCGAGCTGGAAGGGTTCACCACCGCGTCGCAGCGTCGCGAGGATGTCGAAGTCTCCCTCACCGAGGCCATGCTGCTCGTAGACCGCGATCAAATCGCGTCGCAACGCGTCTGACAAACGGTGGAGTCGCCCGAAGATCCCCTGCGGCGACACGTCGAGGTCGGGCCGCTCCCGCCGCCACTGCTCTTGAATGCGGTCCACACGGTCAGCTGATCTGCTCACCTTGGCATTATATCTTTCTCGGAAGCTATAATGTCTTCCATGGAAGCTAGTTCGACGCTGCGGTGGATCATGATCACCGCAGTCGCCCCCGTGAGCTGGGGAGCCACGTACTGGGTCACCCGTGAGTATCTTCCGGCGGAGAGTCCGCTGTGGGGGGCCGCGGTGCGCGCGCTGCCGGCGGGGCTCCTGCTGCTCGCGGTCGCGCGTCGACGCCCGACGGGAGCGTGGTGGTGGCGTGCTGCGGTGCTGGGCGCCCTGAACTTCGGCGGATTCTTCGTCCTCGTGTACGTCGCGGCTCAGTTGCTGCCGACGTCACTCGCGGCATCCGTCATGGCCCTCGCACCGGTCACCCTCGCCGGACTCGGATGGATGCTGCTCGGGCAGCGCCCCACGGGCGCGGCCGTCCTCGGCGCCTCGCTCGGAATCATCGGGGTGGTCCTCGTTGTCGGCCTTTCGACGACGAAGGTCGACCCACGGGGAGTCGCGGTTTCCCTCTCCGCCCTGCTCATGTCGTCGCTCGGCGCGATCCTCACGACCCGATGGCGAGACGACACCCCGGTCGTCACCTCGACCGCGTGGCAGCTCACGGCTGGTGGTGCGATGCTCATCCTCGCGGCGGTGTGCGTCGAAGGGGCGCCGCCCGCGGTAGCCGCACCGGGCGTTGTCGCGTATACCTTCGTCGCGGTGGTCGCCACGGCTGCAGCCTTCCTCTGCTGGTTCGCGGGCCTTCGCCACCTCGCGCCCGCCACGGTCGGAACAGTCGGGCTGCTCAATCCGGTGACCGGCATCGCCCTCGGCACGCTGATCGCCGGCGAGACCCTCACGAACGCGCAGGCCATCGGCGTGGCACTCGTGCTCATCGGGATCGCGGTCGGCCGAGGCCGTGTCGTCGCGCACCGGCCACAACGGGGCCGCGCGCCTCGCGAGCGGGCGCGCAGGGAGGCGACGTGCTGAACGTCAGGCGAGGAGAGTCTCTCCGATGTATCCGCCCTCGGCGCAGCCCGGCGGCACGGCGAAGACGGCGGACCCGATCGGCGTCGTCCACTCGTTGAGCAGATCGAGTTCGTCGAGGCGCCGCTGAATGGGCGTGAACTGCTTGTCGACGTCTGCCTGGAACGACACGAAGATCAGCCCGGAGTCCGACACCCGGTCGCCGGTGGGCGCCTCGTCGTAGTTGTAGGCGCGCCGGAAGATCCGCTGCGTCGGGTCGTCGGGTCGGGACCGTCGCATGTGCGAGAACTCCGGGATCACCGGGAAGCCGATGGCCGTGGTGGCTTCGAAGTCGGGCTCGTCGTGTTCCGCGGTGCCCGTCAGCGGCGCGCCGTTGGACAGATAGCGACCGACGGACTGCTCCCGCCCGGGCCGGTCGAGCTGGTCCCACGTGTCGAGGTCCATCTGGATGCGGCGCACGACCGCGCCGGTGCCGCCGGCCATCCAGCCTTCGGTGTGCCACACCACGGTGTCGAACTCACTCGTGCCCGGCTGCGGATTGGCGGTGCCGTCGACCTGGCCGAACAGGTTGCGCATCGTCGTGCCGGGGGCGACCGAGCCGTAGGCGCGACGGAAGCCGTGCTGCGTCCACTTCACGTCGGCGAAGCTGCGCGCATCCTTCAGCAGCATGCGCGTGGCGTGGGCGACGGTCGTCGGGTCGTCGCCGGCGAACTGGATGAGCAGGTCGCCGTCGCTGAACTCCGGCTGCAGCCTGTCGATGCCGAACGCGGGCAGCGGCGCGAGCCAGGCGGGACCGGTCCCGCCCGCGCGTGCGACGAATCCGGGACCGAAACCGAACGTCACCGTCAGGCGCGCCGGCGGGGAGGCCATCTCGTGTTCGGAGTCGGCGAGTGCCGCCTCGCCCTGCGTCAGGCGCGACGCGTCGTCGGTGAGGACCTGCATGAGACGGCGGAGCCCGTCGCGGTCGACGTCGTCGTGCAGGCTCAGGCCCACGAAGGTGCCGTGCGCCTGGGCGTCGGTATCGACGCCGGCCTGGTGTGCTCCGTAGAAGGGCACAACGGTGTCGCCGTTCAGCGGCACCGAGGCGGATGCGGTCGGGGAGTCGTTCTGGGAGAGGGCCAGGTCGGCGCCGATCGCGGCAGCGGCGCCGACGCCGGCGACAGCTCCCCCGAGGAGGAACTGCCGCCGGGTCGAGCCGGATCGGCCCGCGCCCTTGTCGGGCGCGGCCATCAGCTGTCGTCCGACCCGCTCGTGTCGGACTCGTCCATGTCCATGTCCATCTCGGAGTCGTCGCCGACGTAGTTCTCGTTGGCGCCCGAGTAGTCCTTCACCGGGGCCGTGAACTCCACCGTAGAGTCGTCGGCGAAGGTCAGCGTGAAGGTGACCTCCTCGCCTGCCACGATGGGCTGGTCGAGCCCCATCAGCATGATGTGGCTGCCGCCGGGCTCGAGCGCGTAGGTGCCCTCGGCGGGGATGACGAAGCCGCCGTCGATCGGCTGCATGACCATCTCCCCGGTCTCGTCGGTGACGGTCTCGTGCAGCTCGATCATCGGGGAGACCTCCGTCGAGGCGGCGACGACGGTGATGTCTTCGCCGGAGGAGTTCTCCAACTCCCCGAAGGCCGCCGACATGCCCGACTCGGCGGACTTCACCCATGCGTCGCTGATCGCGAAGGCGTCCGCCTGGGTGGCGGCCTCGGTGTCGGCAGCGGGCGTCGTCGACGTCGACGCACAGCCGGCGAGCAGAAGTGCGCCGGCCGCCAGGAGCACGCCGAAACGGGAGGTGGTGCGGATGGATGTGTTCACAGGATTGCCTTTCAGAGTGCGATGGCGACGGGTCACGACTCGTCGCCGGTGCCGGCCTTTCGCCGGTGGGTGAGGGAGATGAGCGCGAAGGCGGCGACCGCGACGGCCGCCCCACCCGCGCCGATGAGCACGAGACGCATCGCGCCCGCGCTCTCCTGTGTGCTCTGACTCTGCGACGACGCCGGGTCGCCGACGCTGTCACCGGTACTCGCGGTCGCGTCGGTCGCGGCCCGCTCGAGGGGCTCGGCATCGCCGATCGTGAACGGCACGAGACCGCTGATCGGATGGCCGTCCTCGGAGACGACGCGCCAGCGCACCTCGTATCCCGCATCCGGCATATCCGGCTCGAGCGCGATCGTCACGACGTTGTCGCTCCGTTCGGGCTCACCGTCGGCCCAGTCGTGGCCGTCGGCGTCGGCGACGACGACGGCCGCCCCCATCGGGAGGATCTCACCCGAGAAGGTGAGCGTCACCGACTCGGGAGCCACGGCGAGCTGCTCGTCCGTGGCCGGGGTGCTCGAGATCAGTTCGTCGTGCGCGGCGGCGGGGGCCGCGACGACGACGGCGGATCCGAGCACGATGCTCGTCGCGGCAACCGCCGTGACGAGGCGCGTGCGGATGCGGAACATCGACGACGCCCTTCTGCGCACGATCGTGCGCGAGTACTCCGCTCGGCCGCAGCCGAGCGCGAACGACCCGTCGCCCGAAACGGACGACAGCGGAGGTCAGAGCACTCGGAGGGCGGGCGGTCCGCGGCGCCGCAGGGGCGCCAGGCGGGGGGCGTCGTCGACCGACAGGGCAGCGACGAAGAGAGGGGCGCGGGGCGCATCCGGAACCGGGGAGAGCACGGCGACGGGCTGACGGCGGCGCCACCACGCGACCAGCTCGCCGGCCAGGGTGCGCAGCGCGGCGAGAACCCGCTCGCCTCGGTACAGGGCCGCGACCGTGACGACGGCCGCGAGTACGTGCCAGCCCCACATGGCGGCATCGGCATACAACGCGGCGGTCGTCTCGCCGGACAGCGGCGCCAGCGTGATCGCACCGTGGTGGTGGCCGCCGGCCGTCACGGCACCGGCATCGGCCGCGCCGAGCACGAACAGCACGTGGAAGAGCACCTGACTGAGCGTGACCGACAGCGACAGGCGGAAGACGGAGAGGCGTCGACCGGCCAGGAGGGTGCAGACGAACACGGAAAGCACCCACGGCACGACGATGCCGAGCCATCCGGGCATCGCACCGCCGCCGGCGACGTGCGACAGCAGCGCGACGAATGTCGCGACGGATGCGGCGACGAGACCACGAGCGACCCGAGGTGCCCGTGACTGACGCATGGTCCCCATTGTCGCACCTCCGCCGGCGGAGGTGCATCCTCACCCGTCGAGCGAGTGCCCCAGCACGGAGAGGGTGGCCGAACGGGCGTCGCGACCCTGGTCGCCGCGGCGCGCGACCAGAAGGCCCACGACCGATTCGGTGACGAGCATGAGCGACGCTCGGGAGGCGTGCTCGAGCTCTTCGCGGAAGGATCCGCGCACCGGGGGGATCACGAGCGCGATGTCGGCGGATTCGGCGACCGCCGACCGCGCGAAGGAGGTGATCGCGATCACGCGGGCGCCGCTCTCCCGTGCCGCGGTCATGACCGCGAGCGTCGCACGGTTGACCCCCGACCCCGAGATGACCAGGCAGACGGCGCTCGCGCCGAGTTGGCGGGCCGCGATCTCCTGTCCGAGGGTGTCCGGCAGGTACTCTGCGGGGCGTCCGGCGGCCGTCAGGCGCAGCACCATGTCCAGTCCGAGCGGTGCGGACAGGCCGTTCGCGGCCACCAGCACTCGCGTCGCGCCGTCCAGGGCACCGACGAAGCCTTCGAGCTGGTCGTCGGTGAGGGCGGTGACCGTCTGCGGCAGGCGCGCACTGAAGGCATCCACCTCGGCCCGCAGCGCGCCGAGCATCGAGCCGTCGCTCGTCACGGCGGGGGCCGCCGATCCGCGTGCGAGCTCACGGGCGAGGGCCACCCGCAACTGCGGATAGCCGTCGTAGCCGAGAGTCTGCGCGGTGCGGATGACGGTGGCACGGCCCACCCCGACGGCCTCGGCGAGTTCCTGCGCCGACCGGTCGATGGCCGACTCGATGTCGGCGGCGATCGCCTCGGCGACCCGTCGCTCACTGGGCTGCATCGAGGGGGCGAGGGCGGCGACGCGGGCACTCGGGGGTGCGTCAGAGGATCCGACCCAGGTCACGTGCGCCCGCTCCCTCCATGATCCGGCGGCGAATCGCGCCGGAGATCGCGTCCATGAGCATCGTGGCCGCGACCACGACGATCAGGAGCATGCCGACCGTATCCCACTCTGGGAAGTTGGTGTAGTTCGACAGCATGTTGCCGATGCCGCCCGCGCCGGATGACTCGCGACAGGCCTCTCAGCGGCGGGCGGGAGACGAGCCGGATGCCGCCGCGGCGGCCCAGGCGCGGAGATCGTCGGAGAGGTCGGCGATCGTGCGCCCGCGCAGCGTTGCGGGGAACGGCGAGGAGTCGCAGGTGGCGCCCACGAGCGCCGTGTCGGCACCGAGAGCCGCAGCGGGGGCCAGGTCGAACTCGGCGATGTCGCCGATCGAGAGCACGGCGCCGTCCTCGAGTGCGCCGCGGATCACGGCCGACAGTCCGTCCGGCTTGCCGACGGTGAAGTGCATCGCCGAGAAGAGGTCGGCGATGCCCCAGTCGGCGAGGAGCTCCCGCACGCCGGCGTCGGGAGCATTGGTCGCCAGCACGAGCCGGGCATCGCCGGCGAGGTCGCGGAGGAGGTCGGCGATGCCGGCCGGGGGTGCCACCGGCGCCGCGGGGGTGCCGAGCACGTCACGGCTGGTCTCGTAGGCCGCGCTGACGTCGGCGGCGGCGATGCCGGCGTGCTCGGCGGCGGTTCCCACGGCGTGGTACCCGTCGCGGTATCCCGAGTCTCCCGTAGCGAAGGAGGCGAGTTCCGCCTCGGCCGTGGTGAGGAAGCCGTCACCGGCGACCCGGGCGAGGGAGCGGGCGTAGGCGACGATCGGTCCGTCGCCGAGGGCGAGCGTTCCGTCGAGGTCGAAGACGATGGTGCCGGTCACGTGGGTCCTTTCCACGCCCATGTGGACGCAGCGTCCACGCTAGCCCGCAATTGTGGACGGAATGCTCACCGGCAGATGAACAACCGGTTACGAGCCGTGCGGATGGGCTCCCACGCCGTCGACAAAACAGGAGATTTCAGGGCGACCAGGCGTGATCGGCCCTGTTTCCCGCCGCCACGGCGCCGATCTCCTGTGTTGTTGACGCGAGGCCCACGTACTGGCGCCGAGCGGGCGCGGAAACGGCGCGGAAGGGGCGCGGAAGGGGCGGCAACGGCGCGTCGGGTCCGTGTCAGACGCGGCGGGCGCCCGAGAACCGCGTGATCAGGCCCGGGTGGTCGAACGGCATCGCGAGAACGGAGTCGGGTGCTCGATCGACGAGGTCGGCGAATCCGGCCGCGGCGAGCAGGTCGTCGTCGAGGGCGAGCAGCTCGGCCTCGACGAGAGGCCAGGGCTCGTGCTCGTTGGCGGCCCAGATCGTGCGGCCGAGATGCCGCTCGTGGAACCCCCAACGCGCGGTGAGGAACCGGGACAGCGGCGTGTCGATCACGGTCCCCCCGATCGCGACGCGGATCCGCGTGCGCGGCTCTCCAGGCCTTCCGCTCGCGGATCGACGCCGTGAGCGGAACTCCCGCACCCGCGCGCCAGGCTCATCGCGCATGCCGATCTGCGACCACCGGTAGGGAAGTCCGAACAGGGCTCGCGCGGTGAGCACGGGGAGGAGGTGCTCGGCCTCGAGCGTCTGGAAGACGACGCCGCGCCTTCCGGCGGCATCCACGCCATAGGTGCGGACGTTGATCTCGCAGAAGGTGCCCAGGCGCGGCACCGGCCCGAAGGGCAGGAATCGGAAGTCGGACAGCACGAAGGGGACGAGGGCGATCCACGCCGAACCGTCGAACACATCGGGTTCGACCCCAGTCGGCATCAGCGGTCGGATGCGGTCGGGATCCACCCGCCAGTGCAGGAACACGGCGTGGCTCCAGCGCTGGGCGATCCGAGCCCGTCCGGGCAGTGTGGGCGCGCCGGGCTCGAGCAGCGGCAGGTCGGAGCGGGTCACCGGCTCGGGTCGATCAGCGTCATGCCGGCCGGCGACGACCGGTCGAGCACGGGCAGGAGGGCGGCGGCGTCATCGAGCGAGACGACCGCTTCGACGAGGTCCTGCGGACGCAGATCGCCGCTCTCGATGAGCGACAGCATCGCCGGATAGTCGACGGCGGCCATGCCGTGGCTGCCGAGCACGTCGAGTTCCCACGCGATCGCGCGCGCCATCGGCATCGGCGACAGACCCGTGGGGCTCGGCAGCAGTCCGACCTGCACGTGGCGACCGCACCGGCGCAGCGACAGCACGGCATCGGCGCAGGTCTGCTCCGACCCGACGGCATCCATCGACACGTGGCTTCCGCCGTCGGTCAACGACCGGATGCGCGCCGGCACATCGTCGCCGGCCGGCACGACGTGGTCGGCGCCCAGTCGCACGGCGGTCTGCCGCGCGCGTTCGCTGCGGTCGACCGCGACGACCCGCGCGCCGAGCGCCTTGGCGATCATCACGGCACTCAGACCCACTCCGCCGGCGCCGACGATCGTGACCCATTCCCCGGCGGACAGGCGCGCACGTGCCGTGAGGGCCCGGAAGGCGGTGGCGAAGCGGCACCCGAGCGCGGCGGCGGCCTCGAAGGACACGTCGTCGGGGATCGCGACGAGATTCGTGTCCGCGGCGTGCAGGGCCACCCGTTCGGCGAACGACCCCCAGTGGGTGAACCCCGGCTGCTGCTGGTCGGGGCACACCTGCGCGTCGCCTCGGCGGCACCACGTGCACCGGCCGCATCCGCACACGAACGGAACGGTGACCCGGTCGCCGACCCTCCAGCGTTCGACGCCCGCGCCCACGGCGTCGACCACGCCGGCGAGCTCGTGGCCGGGAACGTGCGGCAGGGCGATGTCGTCGTGCCCGACCCAGGCGTGCCAGTCGCTGCGGCACAGCCCCGTCGCCTTCACCGCCACGACGACTCCGCCCACGGGGGCGGCCGGCGCGGCGACGTCTCGGACCGACAGCGGTCCGGCGATCTCATCCATGACCAGCGCGCGCACATTCTCACGCTACCGCCGCCCGGTGTCGACCCCTCGCGAGCGAGCACCGCCCCGCGCATACCGTGGGACCAGCCCGAAACGAGGAGAACCATGGCACAGACCATCGCCGATCAGTCCGTCGAGATCCTCGAGCGCGCCGGCGTCGAACGGGTGTGGGGCCTGCCCGGCGACTCCCTGAACGCCTTCACGGATGCGCTGCGCACCAGCGACATCGCCTGGATGCACGTGCGGCACGAGGAGGCGGCCGCGTTCGCCGCGGCGGCGGAGGCGGAGATCACCGGCGAGCTCGCCGTCGTCGCCGGAAGCTGCGGACCCGGCAACCTGCACTTCATCAACGGCCTGTTCGATGCGCACCGCAGCCGGGTGCCGGTGCTGGCGATCGCCTCGCACATCCCGTCATCCGAGATCGGGTCCACCTACTTCCAGGAGACCCACCCGCAGGAGCTGTTCCGCGAGTGCAGTGACTACTGCGAACTCATCTCCGACCCGGCGCAGTTCCCGTGGGTGCTGGAGACGGCGATGCGCACGGCCGTGGAGAAGCGCGGGGTCGCCGTGGTCGTCGTGCCCGGCGACATCTTCTTCGAGAAGGCACCCGAGCGACGCCCGGCGGCCGCCGTTCAGGCCACCCGGCCGCGCATCGTTCCGGCCGAGAGCGAGCTCGAGGCCGCTGCGAAGCTGCTGGATGCCGGCGACGCCGTGACGATCCTCGCCGGCGCCGGGGTCGCGGGTGCCCATGACGAGGTCGTCGCGCTCGCGGACCGGCTCCAGGCACCGATCGTGCACGCCCTGCGCGGCAAGCAGCACATCGAACACGACAACCCCTTCGACGTCGGGATGACCGGTCTTCTCGGCTTCGCGTCGGGGTACCGGGCGATGGAGAAGTGCGACACGCTGCTCATCCTCGGCAGCGACCTGCCCTACCGGCAGTTCTACCCGCAGGACGCCACGATCATCCAGGTGGATGTGCGCGGTGAGCAGCTGGGCAGGCGCGCCCCGATCGACCTCGGCCTCGTCGGCGATGTCGGCGAGACCGCGCGCGCCCTCCTGCCGATGCTGCGCGTCGGCCGCGACAGCGATCACCTCCGTTCGGCGCTCGAGCACTACGGCAAGACGCGCGCGCAGCTCGACGAGCTGGCCACCGACGACGGACACACGCCGATCTACCCGGAGTTCCTCACGCGCCTCATCGACGAGGCGGCCGCCGACGACGCCGTTTTCGTGCCCGACGTCGGGTCGCCGGTGACGTGGGCGGCGCGCTACCTGCACATCCATTCCGGTCGCCGCCTCGTCGGATCCTTCTCCCACGGGTCGATGGCCAACGCCCTCCCGCACGCGCTCGGTGCGCAGGCGGTCGACCGAGACCGGCAGGTGATCGCCCTCGCCGGCGACGGGGGTCTTGCGATGCTCATGGGGGATCTGCTGTCGCTGCGCCAGAACGATCTGCCGGTGAAGATCGTCGTCTACAACAACTCCTCGCTGAACTTCGTCGAGGTCGAGATGAAGGCGGCCGGCATCGTGAACTTCGGCACCGGGCTGGACAACCCCGACTTCGCCGCCGTCGCCGAGTCGGTCGGCATCACCGGCATCCGCGTCGACGAGCCGGGTCAGCTGCGCGGCGCCCTGAAGCGCGCCCTGTCCGAACCGGGTCCGGCCCTCATCGATGTGGCGGTCGCGCGCCAGGAGCTGTCGATCCCGCCGTCGATCAGCGCCGCTCAGGCCAAGGGGTTCGCCCTGTATGCGCTTCGCACCGTGATGTCCGGGCGGGGGGATGAGCTGCTCGACCTCGCCGACACGAACGTGTGGCGCCGCCTCTTCCACTGACACACGTGGGCGAACGCGCGCGGCGCGGGTCACCGGGGCCCTAGGATCTCATCCGACCAGAGGGGAACCCGATGACCACTCCCGCAGCACCCGGCCCGGAGGCCGAGCGGCCCATGACGACCGAGCCGACTACACCGGTCGACGCTCCGCCGGCGCGGAAGCGCGACGTGCTCGGCATCGTCGCGGTGATCATCGCCGCGATCGGTCTGCTGCCGACCCTCGCGGTCTTCCTCATCGGGCTCGTGCCGGAGATGAACGCGATCTGGTGGCTCGGCATCATCATCATCCCGCTGCTGGCGATGCTGGGCGTCGTCGTCCTCGTGCTCGCGATCATCGGCATCGTCGTGGGTGCACGCCGGCACTCGAGGTTCGTCTGGTCGATCGTGGCCGCCGTGCTCGGGCTGCTGATGGTCGCTCCGATGTCGCTGCTGTTCCTCGAGTCCGCGACGATCTGAACGGATGCCGCCGCCGGCATACGCCGACGGCGGCGGGCGAGGTCAGCGCTTGCTGGCGAGCACCCGCGCCGATTCGCGCTCGGCCGACACGTTGCGCACCCCGGCTCGCGAGCCGGCGAGCTTGGCGGCGATGTGCTCGCCGACGGTCACCGGCACGTACAGGTCGGGATGCTCGTCGTCGATGCACGAGGGAAGGGTGCGGATGACGGCGTCGACGTCGCCGTCGTGGAAGAACGCCGCGCTGCGGCGGCGCTCGATGGTGCCGTCGATCACCGGCGGCTTCACGCGGTGCAGCGTCGACATCCACCGTTCGTTGGTCAGGCGCGCGGTCACGTCGCCGAGGTTGATCAGCAGCGCGCCGGCTTCGGGCTGCACGTCGTTCCACGAGCCGTCGGCGCCGAGCACCTGGAGCCCCCGCACCTGGTCGGCCCACAGGATCGTGACGATGCCGTAGTCGGTGTGCTCGCCCATGCCGGTGAGGTCGCCGTCGAGGGTCACATCGGTGCCGGGCGGGAGCGCGTAGTTGTTCATGCGGAAGACGTCGAGCGAGTGACCGGTACGGTCCGCGAAGAAGTCCGGCTCGAGTCCCAGCGCGTCGGCGAAGATGCTCGTCATCGTGCGGGCCACGCGAGCGGCCTCCCCGAAGTACGTCTGCACCTTCTGCTCGAAGTCCGGCACATCCGGCCACACGTTGTCGGCGTAGTCGGGCTGGGGGAGATCCGCGGACTCGGGGTAATCGGCGGCGGTCGCCCCGATGTTGAAGGCCTCGAAGAAGTCGTTCATCCGCGTCGCAGCCTCGACGCCGAGGGAGAGGCTGAGGGACTCGGACTTGGGCGGCGAATAGCCGCGGTTGATCTCCGGCGGAGTGCGATAGCCCTTCTTCGCGTCGAGGTCGAGCGCGAAGAACGCATCCATCGCCTCGGTGAGGCCGTCGATGATCTCGGGCGGGATGCCGTGCCCGTGGATCTGGATGAACCCGACCGTGCGGCAGGCGTGGTCGATGGCCGCGGCGACGGCCAGGCGCTCTTCGGGCGAGCCGTCGGTGACGTAGGCGGAGATGTCGACGGAGGGAACGTGGAACGTCATGGTGACTCCTTCGGTGAGGGCGGTCCGGGCGACCGCGGTGGGTTGCCGCATCAGGCTTTCCCCACCCCTGGAGGGCGTCGCTTTCCGTGCGTGTCATCCGACGCTAGCCGTCCGCCTGTTTCGGGCGCGTGAAGATTCGCCTCGGATGCTCGTCTCGAGTCGGTCCGCGCGCTCAGGCGCGGGTAGGTTCTTCCCGATGAACGCCCCCGCCACCGCCCCGATCCCCGTCTTCCTCGACTGCGACACCGGAGTCGACGACTCCCTCGCCCTCGCCTATCTGGTGTCCTCGCCGGCGGTGCGGCTGGTCGGGATCGGGACGGTCAGCGGGAACACCAGCAGCGAGCAGGCCGCGCGCAACTCCCTGGATCTGCTGGCCCTTCTCGACGCGCCGGAGGTTCCGGTGGCGATCGGGGCGCGCGATCACCTGCGCAAGACGTACAACGGCGGCGTGCCGCACATCCACGGAACCAACGGCGTGGGCGACGTCGACCTGCCGACCTCACCCCACGAGCCCGTGGCGGGATCGGCGGCCCGGCTGCTGATCGACCTGTCGCACGCGTACGCCGGCGACCTGCACATCGTCGCGATCGGGCCGCTCACCAACCTCGCGCTGGCGCTGCGCGAGGACCCGACCCTGCCGTCCCGCGTGAGCGCCGTGACGATCATGGGCGGCGCCGCGCTCGCCCCGGGGAACCTCTCGCCGGTTGCCGAGGCGAACATCGGCAACGACCCCGAAGCGGCGGCCGCGGTCGTCGAGGCCGACTGGGACCTCACGATCGTGCCGCTGGATGTCACGATGGAGAACGTGCTGCACGAGGCGGACCGGCTGCGGCTGCTGGAATCGGATGTGCCCGGCGCACGCGCTCTCGGCGAGATCCTCGACCTCTACTTCGACTTCTACCTGCCCACCTACGGCACGCGAAGCTCGGCGCTGCACGATCCGCTGGCCGCGGCGATCGCCGCGGGCGGCGTCATCCCGACCCTTGCCCCGCGCGTGCCCGTCGTCGTCGACACGACCGACGGCCCCGGACGCGGGCAGACCGTGGCCGACCTGCGCGGGCAGCGCCTCGGCGCCGTCGACCATCCCGGCGTGCGCACCCGGGTCGTGCTCGGCACCGACCGCCCGCTGGGCCCGCACCTGCTCGACGTGGTCACGGCGCCGGCGCGCCGGAACGCTCCCGTCGAGGTGTGACGCGCGCGCCGGGCGAGCAGCCCGGCGGATCCGCGGGTCGCATGGGGCGTTCGCCCAGGCTGGCCATAGCGAGAACGTGCAGGGTGTCCCGGTGAACTATTCCGCTCATCGCCCCGGCCGGTTCGGCTCCGACGGTCAGATCGAGTTCCCGGTCGACGATGACGCCGAACCCCAGTACCTCTCCGACCTGAAGCCCGCGCCCGACGACGTCGATCAGCAGACCGGCGCCGCTGAGGCGGCATCCGCACCCCCTGCCGGCACCGCGACCGAGCCGACCGTCGTCCTCGACGACACCGCGACGGATGAGGCGGAGCCCGACGCCGCGCCTCGTGGGCGCCGCCCCCGTGCCGGACGCCGGCGCCGGATGCCGCTGTCACGACGCCTGGCGGTCCTCGGCGGCGCAGACGGCGACATCCTCGACGACGTGCCGGCCGAGACCCCGCGCTTCGTGCAGATGTTCTTCGTGCTGCTCGGGACCGCCGTCGTCTCGGCGCTGTCGATGTTCTTCGCGCTCCTGACCGGCGTGCAGGTGATCGTGTGGATCGCCGTACCGCTGGCGATCGTATGGGCCCTCATCATCTTCAACCTCGACCGGTTCCTCACCTCGACGATGACGTCCACGCGCAATCCGTGGCGTCTGCTCGGTCTCGCGTTCCCGCGCGTGGTGATGGCGGCGCTGATCGGCATCGTCGTGGCGGAACCGCTCGTGCTGCAGATCTTCCAGAACGACATCACGCGCGAGATGAACGCGACCAACGTGGTGCAGGCCCTCGAGGACCAGACGGCGGTCACCGACGGGCCCGAAGCGCAGGCGCTCGACGCTGCCGGCGAGCGCCTCGCCGAACTGGAGAACCAGGCGGCCACGGGCATCATCGCGGGCACGTCGTCGACGTCCGCCGAGGCGGCCGCCGCGCAGACGACGGTCGACCAGCTCACCGCCCAGCTCGCCGAGAAGCAGGCGGTCATCGACGAGGCGCGCCTGCTCTACCAGTGCGAACTGACGGGCGCCGGTGCCGGCGAGGTCGAAGGATGCTCCGGCGTCACAGGCGAAGGATCGAGCTCCGAGGCCGCCGAGGCGCAGCTGAGCGCGGCACAGGCGGCATACGACGAGACGGCCGCCCAGCTGCTGGAGGCGCAGAACGACCTCACCGCCGCGAACGGCGCCAGCGCGGATGCCGCGGCCAGCGCATCCGAGATCAACAAGCAGCAGGCCGAAGACGAGCTGCCCGTGGCCCGGGAGCAATACGACATGGCGCTGGCGGCATACAACGAGCAGGCGGAGTCCGTCGCGTCGGGCAACGCGGGTGCGACGGGACTGCTCAGCCAGATGAGCGCCATGGAGCGCCTGGCCGAGCAGGAACCGGCGATCCGATGGGCGCACCTGCTCATCGCGGGCCTGTTCTTCATGATCGAGCTGCTTCCGGTGATCGTGAAGGTGCTCACCAGCTACGGCGACCCGTCGCTCTATGAGAAGGCGCTGGCCATGCGCCGCCAGGTCGATCTCGACCGCGTCACTGCGCGGACGTGGACCGAGCGCGCATCCATCGCGACCGCCGGAACCGGGTAGCCTCTCCGGCGGGGGTGCCGGTCAGGCCGGACCCCAGATGGCGGTGAAGCGGGCGCGCCGGTGGGCGGGGTGCTCGATCTCGTCGACGATCGCCAGCGCCAGGTCGGCGGCGGAGATGGTCGAGGCTCCGTCGGCGTCCTTGAGGAGAACGTCGCCGCCGAGCACGTACGACCCCCGCGAGGGCGTGTCGAACCAGGCGCCGGAGTCCGACGGCGGGCTGACGTAGAACCAGTCGACCGACTCCGGGGACCGTTTAAGGATGTCGAGGGTGCGCAGACCCGTCTCGATCTCGGGCTTGACTTCGGCGGGGAGGTTCTCGTGGGAGACGTCCCAGAGTGTGCGCCCGCCCTCTTCGAGCTGCAGAGACGATGCCCCGCCGACGTAGCCCACGCGCGTCGCGGAGCCGGCGACCTCGTCCAGGAGGCGCTCCAGCACATCCTCGACCTCGCCCGCCATGTCACCGCGGGGCGACAGGGCCACCACGACGGCGTCGCGTCCCTGCACGACGCTCGACAGGGTCTGCGCGTCGCGCGCGTCTCCGGCCACGTGGTCGATCCCCTCGGCCGAGGCATCGGGAGTCGAGCGGCTGACCGACGTGACCTCGTGTCCGCGGCGCGCCGCCTCAGCGGCCACCGCCGCTCCGGCGTATCCGCTGCCGCCGAGAACCGTGATGCGTGCCATGAGTACCGTCCTTTTCCCGTCCGCCGTCTGCGCGGACGCCTCAGCTCACACCGTGGGCAACACCGTCGGCAGCGTCACGCATTCCGTACAGGCCCGGTGCGGGTGGTGCGGGTCGGCGCGGGTCGGCGCGGGTCGGTGCGGGTCGGTGCGGCCCTGCCTCGCGCACGCCCACCTTTCGGGGTCCCAACTCGAGCTGGGAACGACCCCCGCAGCCGCCGCGGCATCAATTTCGCCCTCTCAGCCTGAGTTCGTGCCGCGCGGCTTCCGCCCGGCGTCGGCCGGTCTTGCCACGACGTCGGTCGATCCCGCCCAGTGTCGGCATCTCGCGCCTCCTTGCACGAATTCAGGCTGGGATCGGCCCGATAGGAGCCGCGGCGGTGCGATACGCCCGCCCAGCCTGAGTTAGCGCCGCATGGCTCCCCGTGACGGCGCCGGTCGGTCTCGCCAGCGCATCGATCGACCTCGCCCCGCCTTCACCCCGCTTCGCGCACGCCTTCGCGCACCAATTCAGGCTGAGACGGGCCCCGACAGCCGCCGCTGCGCCAATATCGCTTCTCAGCCTGAGTTGGCGCACAGGAGGCCGAGTTGGTGCACAGATGGCGACGGCGTGACACGGTGATCTCATGACCTCCCCGCTCGAGCAGCTGCTGGCGCGTCACGTCTCGACCGGCACCGTTCCCGGAGCCGTCGCCGTCGTTGTCGCGCCGGATGCCGAACCCGCACCGCTCGCCGTGGGCGCGTCCGCGCTCGGCGGACCCGACCTCGCCGTCGACGCGATCTTCCGCATCCAGTCCATGACCAAACCCGTCACCACCGTCGCGACGCTGCGGCTGGTCGATCGTGGGCTCATCAAACTCGATGACCCCGTGGCACGATGGCTGCCGGAGCTCGCCGACCCGGTCGTGCTGTCGCATCCGGACGCGCCGCTCGATGACACGCGGCCGTCGCCCCGGCCGATCACCGTGCGCCACTTGCTCACCAACACCAGCGGCTACGGCATGATGACGACCGATTCCCCCCTCGCCCAGGCCATGGTCGAGTCAGGACTCGAGGCAGGTCCGCAGCCGAGCGGGCTCGGCGCCGACGAATGGCTGGCGAGGGCGGCGAGCCTGCCGCTCGCCTTCGCACCGGGTGAGGGATGGCGCTACCACCATTCCTTCGGCATTCTCGGCGTCCTCATCTCACGCGTGGTCGGCCGGTCCACGCCCGACCATGTGCGTGAAGACCTCCTCGCCCCGCTCGGCATGGTCGACACCGGATTCTGGACCCCGTCAGCATCGGCGCACCGACTGCCGGCGACCTACCGACGCGACGGCGACGTGCTGGTCGAGAGCGAACCCGCCGGTGGCGGGTTATACGCCGGACCTCCCGCCCACGACGTCAGCCACGAAGAGCTCGTGTCCACCGTCGCGGACTACGCCCGCTTTCTCCGCGCACTCAGCTACGGAACCGAGGTCGGTGATGGACCGTTGGTGTCGGCGGAGCTGCTGAAGCTGATGACATCCGATCAGATCCCGGACGCTCTCAAGCGGCCCGACAGCTTCTTCCCCGGCTTCTGGGACCAGATGGGGTGGGGCTTCGGCGTGGGCGTGCAGACCGGCGGCGGCCATGCCGGTCGGTTCGGCTGGTCGGGCGGCCTCGGCACCGACTTCTTCGTCGACCCCGACGGTACCATCGGCATTCTGCTGGCCCAGGTCGACCTCGACGAGCAGGTGATGGCGCTCTTCAACGAGTTCCAGCAGCTGGTTCCGCCTCACTGACCCGTCGCCCCGTGGCGTCGCCACCTCCGTCCTTCGACCCTTCCGCCGGACCTAACTCAGGCTGGGACGGTGTTGGGATGCCGCTGCGGCGCCGAAACCGCCCGCACAGCCTGAGTTGGTGCACGAGAGGCCGCCGCACCGGGCGCAACTACTCCGGAGGAGCCGGAACCAACCCCGCGACCCGATCCCCGTCTGGTCGCACCGGACGACGTGAACAGTTGCCTTCCGCCGTCCGTGTCCACCGGCGACGTCCGGATGGTATCCGAACCGCCCCGTGCCGGAACTCAGGCTGGGACGGCCTCCGGACGCCGCCACGGCACCGAATCCGCCGTCTCAGCCTGAGTTGGTTCACGGGGCGCCCCGCGGACGGGGGCCGGGGGCACCCTGACCGGCACCGGGAGCGGCCTGACCGACTCGGCAGCGGCCTGACCGGCCCCGGGGGAGCGCCCTGACCGGATGGGCAGCGACCTCCCCGGCACCGGGGCAACGCCCTGACCGGCTGGGCAGCGACCTCACCCGCACCGGGGCAGCGACCTGACCGGCCGGAGACGGCCGGTCAGGTCGCGGGGTCACTCCGCGGCGGTTCCGCGGGAGCGGCGGCGCACGAGGACGATCCCGCCCGCGATGCCGACGAGGGCGAGCAGGCCGATCACCCACGCGGCGGTGGCATCGCTGCCGGTCACGGGGAGATCCGCCACCGTGAACTCGGCCCACCCGACAAGCTCGCCGTCGGCGTCGAGCATCGCAAGGCGGTGCACGCCGACATCGAGGCCTTCGGGGAGTGCGAGGGTGGCGCTTCCGTCGGCGTCGGCGAGCGTCCAGCCGAGAGCCCGCGGCTCCGAATAGACGTATCCGAAGTGCCACTGGTCCGCGGCCAGACCACCCACCGTCACCCCACGACCCGCGACAGAGACGGTGATGACGTCACGGAACACGAGCGGCAGATCTTCTCCGTCGACGCTCGGAGCCGCCGGCACGAAGCCCGGTCGTCCATCGGTGCCCGGCTCCTCCGTACCCGGCTCCTCGGTCCCCGGCTCCTCCGTACCCGGCTCTTCCGTGCCCGGCTCCTCCGTCCCGGGCTCCTCCGTCTCAGGCTGTTCCGCGCCAGGCTCCTCGGTCCCAGGCTCCTCCGTGCCCGGCTGCTCCGTCTCAGGCTCTCCCGCGCCAGGCTCCTCGGTCCCAGGCTCCCCCGTGCCCGGCTCCTCCGTCCCCGGCTCCTCCGTCCCCGGCTCCTCCGGCTCCTCGAGTGCGGCGAGCGCCTCGCGCAGCGCGTCGTACGCGGCGGTGTACGTCTCGTAGCTCGAGCCGTCGGCGACAGCGCGGGCCTGCGCCAGAGCGTCGTCGAGCCGGCCGAGCGACTCGTCGGTGTGCGGGGAGCGGTCCACGGCCTCCGCCTCGGCGATGAGCACCGGCAGGGCGCGGATGACCTTCCACTCGAGCTGCCCCTGCGCCGCCTGCAGCACGCGGAGCGCCTCGTCGACGTCGGCCTGGGTCGCCGTCTCGTCGCCCAGCACGGCTTGCGCATCAGCGACGGCCCGTTCGAACACGGCGAAGTCGATCGCGATGAAGCGCTCCTCCTGGGCGACGAGCTCGGATGCCGACGACACGGCCGCCTGCAGGTCGTCGCGGTTCACCGGCTGCGGCGTCTGCTCGTCCGGCGCGAACTCCCACCAGTCGAAGTTCGCCACGTACTGGTATGCCTGCCCGGGAACGGGGTCCGAGTGCATCACGACGATGAGCGTGTGGCGTCCCGACACCTCGCGTTCGAGGTCGACGGTGGTGGTGACGTAGTTCCCCCAGCCGCCGGTCCTCGGAAGCGCGACGCTCGCGACGCGGTTCTCCTCGGTCTGCTCGTCGAGGTAGAAATCCAGGCGCGGGTTGGCCCCGACGCGCTCGTCGCGAGTGGATGTGCGCACGGTCAGCGTCGTGAGCGGGCCGGTGCCGAAGGCGACGTCGTCGTAGACCAGCTCGCCGCCGTCGTACGTGCCGCCGACGTTGCCCGACGGGCTCGTGCCCTCGGCCACGAGCGACCCTCCGCTCGAGGAGGTGAACTCCTCCGCCTCGACGCGTGCCGGAAGGATCGGCGCGTCGTCGTCGGCCTGCAGCAGCGTCACGCGGTCGAGGCTGATGGTGCCCGGGTCGAGCCGCAGGCTCACGGTGGGTGCCCAGTCGGCACGCTCGTCGACGCTCAGCACGGCGTCGAGCGAACCGCTGCGCAGCTCGGACCAGGTGCCGTTCCGCTCCACCCACGAGGTGATCCGGCCGTCGTCGACGACCGTCGCGAAGCGGTCGCCCGGCTCCCACGAGACGCCGCCCTGGATGCCCGCGCCGACATCCCGTCCGCTACCGTCCACGACGACGTCGAACCCGGTCTCGGAGCGGGTGTTGTTGAACCAGCTGTGCGCGCGGTTGCCGACCCCATCGGTCAGTCCGATGAACAGGCTGTCCTCCGCCGAACCCGTGCCGGCGAAGGCGCGCGGCTCGACCACGAGCGCGAAGGGCTCGCTCGTCTCGGCCGGAAGGGCGAGGTGCGTCCAGCGGCGACCGTCGGTGGATATGGCCTCCAGCACGCCCTCTTCGGCATCGACCGCGAGGTCGGCGGCCGGCTCCGATGCGTCGCCGTAGGCGGTGTACTCCGCCAGTCGATCGACCGAGAAGTCGTCGTCGAAGGCGACATCGGCGTAGGCGACGCCGTCGAGCACGACCCGGTCGGTCGCCGGGGAGATCCGCAGGTCGTCCGCAGCGCGTTCCAGCCGGTCCAGCGCGGCGCGAAGCGCGTCGTCGCCCGCCGAGTCCTCGGCGAGCAGGGACCGGGCAGCCTCTCGCGCCTCGTCGAACGCGGCGAACGAGGCCGTCGAGTAGGCACCCCGCACCACCAGGTCGGCATCGGCGAGCGCCTCGGTCAGCTGACGGCGCCACTCCTGATCGATTGCGAGAGTGAGCGTTCCGAGCCCCGAGACGCCGTCACCGCGCAGCGCGGCTGCGGCCGCTCCTTCGAGGGCGGCGTCGGTGAAGGCGAGCGCGAAGGCGGCCGTGGCGGCATCCCCCATCGACCCGGTCAGGCGCAGGTCGGCCGTCGCGGCACCGGTCTTGACGAACGCGGCGGCGACGCCGGCCGGCAGCCCCGGCACGGTCACGAGACCGTCGGCGACGAGGTCGCGACCGTCGGCGCCGGCGAAGGTCGCACCGCGCAGGGTGAGCCCGACCGTGGCGTCGACGGTGCCGTCGGCGGCGGCGAGCACCGTGGTGCGATCGACCGCGAGGGATGCGCCGGTGAAGGTCACCTTGAACACGAACTCCTGCGCGCCGGTCGACGGCGTGCGGCTGAACGCGGCGTCGGTCACCTGCACGACGAGGTCGTCGATGCTGTCGAACTCCGTCGAGGCCGTCGCGTTGCCGGTGAGGATGAGATCCACCGAGCGGTCACCGGTGCGCTCCGCCCGCAGCGTGAGGCCGTCCGGAACTCCGGAGGCGGTGATCGCCCCGCTCGCGGCGAGATCGTCACCGTTCCGCCCGGCGAACGTGCCGTTGGTGATGGTCAGCGCCACCGTGTTCTCGATCGACCCGTCGCCGGCGGTGGAGCGGAACTCGCGCTCGGAGACCACGACGGCGCCGGTCGGGTTGTAGACCGAGCTCGGGAGGGTGTCGCTCAGCGACGCGGGAGCCACTCCGTCGGCCGCCCAGTCCGAGGCGGTGTCGCCCATCGTGAAGGCCAGCGATCCGCCCCCGGTGAGCTGGTCGTAGGTGACCCACGTGCGGTCGAAGCTCTCGCCGTTGAGGGTCGCCGACTGGATGTAGTAGTCGTCGGGCGAGACACCGTCGGCGGAGATGTCGAACGTGCGACCCGATTCGTAGGAGATCCGCACGTTCTCGAAGAACGGCGTGCCGATCTGGTACTCGTCCGACCCGGCGGCGACGGGGAACAGTCCCATCGCGGCGGCGACGAACATCGATGACATGGTTCCGGTGTCGTTGTCCATCGTCGGCAGGAACCCCTGCGGCGAGTTGCTGTAGACCGACGTCTTCACGGGCGGGGTGAACTCGCCGCCGTTGGTCGGCGCCTCGTGCGTCGAGCCGGTGGCGATGTAGCGGTTCCAAGTCTCGTCGGTGTAGATGCTGCGCACCCAGTGCTGGGTCTGCGCGGGCGAGCCGACGTAGTTGAACAGATAGGGCGCCTGCAGATCGATCTCGTTGGCGTTGGCGTGCAGCATCCGGGAGCCGTCGTCGGGAGCGTGCTCGCCGAACATGAAGCTCAGCGCCTCGAGGGTGGTCTCGGCGCCTCCCATCTTCTCGATCATCCCGCCCATGTCGGGGGCGACGTACCAGTTGTACTGCCACAGCGTGCCCTGGTACACGTTGCCGGCCTCGAAGCGCTCGGGGTTCACATCCGCCCACACGCCGGCCGCGTTCTTGGGGAAGACCAGACCAGTCGTCGTGCCATCGGCGAGGGTGACCGCGTCGCTCTTGTACAGGTTCGTCCAGTTCGCCGCGCGCAGCCGGTAGGCGTCGGCTTCGGCGGTCTTGCCGAGCGCGTCGGCGATCGTCGCGAGCGCCCAGTCGTCATACGCGGTGCCGAGGGTGTCGTCGACCTCGTTCGCGATGTAGCCGCGCTGCACGTTGCCGGCGTCGGCGTATCCACCCTGCGACTGCGAGACCAGGGCGGGCCATGCCGCCTCGAGGCCTCTCAGCTGCGCGCCCTTGGCCACGGCGTCGGCGACGACGACCGCGGCGCGCTCGAAGCGCACGGTCGGCACCGAGTGCACCTGGTTCGACAGCGACCCGCTGCCGGTGTTCGCAAAGCTCGCATAGAGGTCGACGATGGACTGCGCCATGTCGCGGAAGACCTCGGGGTAGCCGATCGCGAGCACTTCGTACTTGCGGAAGTCGTCCCAGAATCCCCAGCCGTCGTAGTGGATGTAGCCGTCGGCGGCGTAGATCTCGCCGTCGAGGCCGCGGTAGGTGCCGCTCGTGCTGGTGGCGTTCACCGGGGCCCCGAACATGCGGTAGAGGTGCGTGTAGAACAGCTGCTGCAGGTCGCCGTCGGGGTCGCTCGTGGTGGATGCGGTGACCGCGAGACGGCTGAGGATGGCGTTCCAGTCGGCGTGGGTGTCGGAGCGGACCTCTTCGAAGGTGCGCTCGCCCATCTCGACGCCGAGGTCGGTGCGCGCCTGTGCGGCGCTGATGGGGGAGATCGCGACCTCGAGTCCGACCTGCTCACCGGCATCCACGTCGAACTCGAGCACGGCGCCGAGGTCGGTTCCGGCGCGGGTCGCCGTCGTGTCGAGCGCCCCCGAGGACCCCCACGTGCGCAGCGAGCTGACCGGAACGGTCGACTCCGCGTAGTAGTACATGCGGTAGTCATAGCCGTTGAAGTGACCGGTGAACTCGCCCGACAGCGCGGCGCGGCCGTCCGACAGGGTCGAGGTCGTCAGGGAGGCGTCGCGGCGGCTGGTGAAGTTGTTGCGCAGATCGACGACGACGGATGCGGTTCCCGCTTCGGGGAAGGTGAACCGGTCCTGTCCGGTGCGCACGTCGACGGTCGCCTCGGCGAGGATCGCGCCGCGCGAGGTCTGCAGGTCGACGCCGTAGTAGCCGGGCTCGGCCTCCTCGGCGTCGTGGCTGTAGGTCTTCGCGTACGTGCCCGACGAAGGACGCGCGGAGTAGGTCTCGTAGGTCGGCACGACCAGCAGGTCACCGCCGCCGCCGGAACCGCCGACGCCGTTGAGGTTCGTGTGCGTGAAGCCGGCGATCTGGTCCTCGGCGTAGTCGTATCCGCTGTGCGACCGCCCCGGCGTGGTCATGGGGTTGATCTTGATGATCGAGTTCGGAGCCTCGGCGCCGGGCAGGTCCTGGCCGAAGTCGTCTTCGGTCGACACGAAGGTGTTCACCAGCGCCGCGAAGTCGGTTCCCTCGGTCGGTGCGGCTGCGGATGCGACCGGCGCGGCCACCGCGGGCGCAACGGCCGCCCCGAAGACGGCATTCCCGACCAGAGCGGCGCCGACGAGCGCTGCGAGAACGCCGGAGGAGAGGGAGCGGAGGGAACGGGATGTGTGCGACATGCGCGGAAGGCTCCAGGGCAGGGGGATGCGGGGCTCGGGAAGGGGGATGCGTGAGGCTCGGGAGGGGATGCGGGGGCGAGGCGCGGGGTGGTGCGGGAAGGGGCGGGGAGGCGCCCGTGCATCGGGGACCGGGCGGTGCGGGCCCGGTCCCCGATGCAGCCGGCGTCAGCGCGAGGCGGCTGCGCGGCGTCGTGCGATCAGCAGCGCCCCGCCGGCGGCGAGCAGGAGCGTGCCGAGGGTGGCGAAGCCCCATCCCGCTGCGAGGTCGCCACCGGTGGCGGCGAGTCCGCCGCTTGCGGGTGCGGCGTCGGCGGCGAGCGTGATCTCCGTCCAGCCGACGATCATGCCGTCGGCGTCGAGAACCACGATGCGGTGCGTGCCGGCCTCGAGCGAGTCGGGCAGCGTCACCGTTGCGGTGCCGGTCGCCGACACGTCCATCCAGCCCAGCGCCGTCGGCGTGGAGTAGACGTAGCCGAAGTGCCACTCGTTCGCGGCGAGACCGCTGAGCGAGACGGTGCGACCGTCGAGCGTGGCGGTGATCACGTCTTCGAGCGAGGCCGGCAGGTCGGCGCCGTCGGTCACGGGCGCGCTGGGCGTGAAGTCGGGCTGCTCGGTGCCCGGCTCCTCGGTGCCCGGCTCCTCCGTGCCCGGCTCTTCGGTGCCCGGCTCCTCCGTGCCCGGCTCCTCAGTGCCCGGCTCCTCCGTGTCGGCGACCACGGTGACGGTGCGCGTGGCGACCGTCTCGTTGCCGCGGGCGTCGGAGACGGTGTAGGTCAGCGTGTAGCTGCCGGCGGTCGCGGTGTCGACCGCGCCGTCCACCGAGATCTCGTCGGTGAGGTCGCCGTCGACGTTGTCGCTGGCCGACACACCCGCGAGGGCGTCGAACTCGTCGCCGACGGTGATCTCCGCGTCATCCGGAACGGTGAGCTCCGGTGCGGCATCCTTCGTGAGCACGACCTCGTCGACGACGCTGTTGACCGGCATCGCCGAGCCGTTGGCCTGGCTGCGCAGGGTCCGCAGAGTCATCTCGTCTTCGGTGACCTCGATCACCGAGTAGTTGCGCACCTTCTCCTGGTTGATCACCGAAGCGAACCAGGCGTCCGGGGCCTGCGTGTCGTAGTACTTCGAGCCGCTGGCGGAGTTGGCGGTGACGTACAGCACCTCGCCGTCCTTCGCCTCGATCATCGACTGACCGGCGACCTCTGCCGCGTCGGCGAGCTCGCCGTCCTTGACCAGGTAGCTCCGGGTGTAGTTGTGGTCGTGGCCCATGAGCACCACGTCGAACCCGAGATCCGAGATCGTCGACGGCATCTGCGCGCGACGGTCTTCGATGTCGCCGTCGTCGTAGTGCGATGCGACGGAGTAGATCGAGTGGTGGAAGGCGAGCACGCACCAGGTGGCGTTCTCTCCCTGCTCGGCGATGACCTTCTCCATGAACGCGTTGTGCGAGTCGTAGTCGCGGCTGTTGGAGTTGATGTTGATGAACAGCACATCCTTGTAGATGAACCAGTAGTCGCCGCCCGACGTGGTGAGCCCACCGGCACCGGCCGTGAGGTCTTCGTTGGGCAGGTTGAAGTGCTGCTCGTAGGCCTTCGAGCCGACGTCGTGGTTGCCGTTGGTCGCGACGAACGGGATGCTCTGCATCTGCTCCGGGGCGAGGAACAGCTCGTACTGCTGCTCGTTCGGCGCCGTCTCCACCTGGTCGCCGGCTGAGAACAGCAGTTCGGCGTCGGGGTAGCTCTGGGTGGCGATGTCGAGCGTGTCGGCCCAGCCGGCGGCGTCGCTGGTCACGTTGCCGGAGGCACCGAGCTGCGGGTCGCCGAAGAACAGGAACGAGAAGTCGCCGTCGAAGTCCTGGGTGCGGAAGGTGTACACATCCGACCAGCCCTTCTCGTCGCTGCCCACGCGGTAGGCGTACTCGGTGTTCTCGGCGAGGCCGGTGAACGACGCGTCGCGGAAGTACTCGCCGCTCGACGTGCCGCCGGTCTTGGTGGTCTCGATGGTCGTCGCGGATGCGGGGAAGGTGTCACCGTCGACGTCGGCCGCGGGTGCGATCTGCGCCACCTGCTCCGTGTCGATGTCGCTGTACCAGGAGATGTTGCGCTCGGATTCGCTCGCTCCGACGCCGAGCACGACGTCGGTGATCGTCGCCTCGTCGGGTTCCGGCACGTGCACGGTCGGCACGAGCGAGGTCACGTCGAGGTAGATGTCGCTGCTGGACTCGCGGTCCTGATAGAGCGCGACGGCGATGGTGTTCTCCCCCGCTTCGAGCGCGTCCGCGGGGATGGTGAAGGTGCTCGTGAGCGGGTTGCCGTTGCTGGCGCCCGCGTATGTCAGGTTCTGGTTCGCGGCGGTCTCGACGCGGTCGTCGACGAATCCGGCGACCTTCTCACCGTTCACGTAGACGCGCACCGCGTCGTCGTAGGTGATGGTCCCCTCGAGGCCGTCGAGCTGGGCGAGCTGCTCGGCGGAGATCTCGATCTCGTTGCGGAAGTGGTAGGTCGGAATCGTGTCCGACGAACCGGTCTGCGCGTACTGCACAAGGGTGTCCGCGATGAAGCCGCCGCCGAGGTCGGCCGCGCCGCGCTTGGAGCCGAACGAGCCCGCGGCCTGCTTCCAGGCGGAGTCGTCGAACTCTGCGGTGGTCCACGAGAGCGATCCGTCACCCGAGGGGTCGGTGCCGTTGTCGGAGTAGCGCCACTCGTCGTCGGTGGTGAGGTAGCTGTCGGGCAGCGCCTCGGGACCGAATTCGAAGTAGTCGAAGTTGCCCACGTAGGGGTGGCCCGAGTCGGTGTCGGCATCCATCGTCACGATGAGCTTGTGGTCACCCGAGACGGCCATCGGCAGGTCGACGGTCGTCGTGCCGTAGGCGTTCCAGTTGTCGCCGGTCACCGGGAGGGGAACCGTCACGAGCTCGCCGGCCTCGGTCTTGTCGTCGAGGTAGAAGGTCAGCGACGCGTTCTGGCCGACGCGGCCGGAGTTGTTCACGTAGCGAACGGTCAGCGTCGACAGCGGGGCCGAACCGAGCGAGACGGTGTCGAAGACGATCTCGCCGCCGGGCCAGGTGCCGCCGACGTTGCCGAGCGACTGACCCGTGGCATCGGTGCTCGACTCCTTCTTGAGACCGCCACCATTGTCGGTGGAGTAGTCCTCCGCCTGGATGCGCACGGGCTCGACGCCGATGCCTGTGACCGCGGTGGTCACGGCCGTCTGCGTCGCGGGGGCAGCCGCCGCGGGCAGAGCCGTCGCGCCGAACGACGCCGCGGTGAGGGAGCAGAGGGCCACGCCGGCGGCGTAGCGCCGCCAGACGCGGCTCGTGCGCGGGTTTCCGGCCGGGGCCGGCAGAGCGTCATGAGAGAGCAAGGAAGGTCACACCAATCTTGGGCAGGGGGAACGGGATGGAACACAACCGAAAGGGGGATGTGCGCGATGCGCCGGCCCCACGTTCGTCGCGTCGGGTGACCCGGGCGGGGACGAAAGATGAACGGCCGGTATCGATTGCGCGGCTTGCTGGGAACGCTCTTACGGGCTTGACAGATGGAGGACGACCCCGGTGACGCCGTCGCGGATGGACGCCATCCCCGAAGCGGTTGCGCGCTCGGCGACCTCGACGGTCGCGGACTCCGAGGACAGGTCGGCGTCGGGTGCGGCCGCCGATCCGCGAGATGTCGCGCCCTCCCAGATGACGGCGATCACGTTCTGCGTCGGCTCCGCCAGCTGTGCCCCGATCAAGAGGAACTGCTGGTCGAGCATCTGGGCGGTGTCGTATGAGAACGTGTCGACCACATCCGCCCCCACACCCACGACGAGGTCGGGCTGGTCCGCGGTCGCGTCGCTCAACGCCTGGGCGACGTCGCTCTCCGCCGTCGACGCCGCGTCGTAGGTCTGGATGCTCGCGCCGGCGTCATCCGCGAGGGCGAGCACACCCTGAAGCAGCCTGTCTGCTTCAGCGGTCGGCGGGTGGACCACGGCGATGCGGTACCCGGTCATCGCCGGTGCCGTGCCGGGCGGTGTCGCCTCGATGGTTCGGCCAGGCTCCGGGACGACGGTGCTCGCGCCGGCCGGCTCGGCGGCGGGAGCTGCGTCGGGATCCGCTGCAGCGCACCCGCACAGCGCGAGCGCCCCGGCGAGGGCGAGGACGCCGCAATGGATCATCGCGGCGCGAGGGAACATCACCGCGTCAGTAGACCCTGGTTCGGGGCCGAGGAGCTGACGCGAGGGTTACGGGCGGATGAACGGTGGCCGTTCACCGTTCATCCGCCTTCGCCTCGACGCACGCGGGAAGTTGCCGTCTCCCGCGTGCGTGAGCGCAGTCAGCTCTGTGTTCTGTTGCGGCGTCGCGCGGTCAGGAGGGCAAGTGCTCCCGTGATCAGGAGTGCTCCTGCGATCCCGGCGAGAGGCCACGGCGTTTCGGATCCGGTCGCGGCAAGGCTCGTCGTGGGCGGGGTGGAGTCGTCTGCGTCCGCGTCGGGCATGGCGGGGCTGCTTGCGCTTGGTTCAGGGGTTGGGCTCCCCGTGGGCACCGGTTCGGGCGCCGGCTCCTCGGAGTCACGCAAGACGGTGAGGAGCGCCTGACTGGTTGCGGTCTCTCCCGCGCCGTTGCTGAACACCGCCCGCACCGCAGTGCCGCTCTCATCCTGCGTGACCGCGCTCAATGTGAGCGTTGTGGAGGTCGCTCCTTCGATGGGCTGGAAGACGGCGTCTTCGAAGGTCAGCTCGTACCACTGCACCTCCAGGTACCGGGACGCATCAGCCGTGAACGTCGCATCCTGCCCCGCCGGAACCTGCTGGTCCACCGGCTGACTCGTGATCTCCGGCGCACTCCCCACCTCCGGGCCTGGCGTGGGTTCGTCGGTGCTGGGCAGCACGGTGAGGAGCGCCGCCCGGGTCGCGGTCTCACCCGGACCGTTGGCGAACACGGCGCGGACCGCTGTGCCGCTTTGATCCCGGGTGACCGCACTCAACGTGAGGGTCGGGGAGGTTGCCCCTTCGATGGGCTGGAAGATCGCGTCTTCGGAAGTCAGCTCGTACCACTGCACCTCCAGATACCGGTTCGCGCTGGCCGTGAACGTCGCATCCTGCCCCGCCGGAACCTGCTGATCCACCGGCTGGCTCGTGATCTCCGGCGCTCCCCCCACGTCCGGACCAGGCGTGGCGTCCTGGGTCGTGACGGTGGATGGATTGGCCGGCGCACGGGTGCCAGCGACGGCGACCGACGGCACGGCCAGGGCAGCCGACGTCAGGGCGAGCACACCTGCGATCGCGCCGAGCGCACGTGCTGTGCGGGATGTGTTCGCACGAGTGCGCGTGGGTCGTGTGGCCATGGGTTTCCTCCGAACGACAACGAAACAGCAGGACGAGGGCGCCGCGTCAGCCAGACCACATCACCCGATCGGCCCAGTCGCACGCGATCCCCACGAACAACACGCAGGAGACCCAGCGAGTTGAGGCGCGGAGGCACCGACTCCGCGCCCACCCTATGCACGACGACAGAGCCGTCTCGTCGTGCGATACCCGCGGAGGCTCCCGAGGCTGCATGAACCGTTCGACCGGTCGACGCTCACAAGCGGTGCTCCCGCGCCTGCTTCCGCGGAAATCCGGGACTCGTCGGCTCTGGCGCCACCCTTCGATGCCCCTCCCGAGATTCGCGCAGATTCATCGATCGACCCTCACCCTGACACGGGGGTGAGGGTCACCCCCGTCACCATCGACACTCGGCGGCTCTGAACCGCTACGCCTGGCGGCTCGCACGGCCTCGACGGCGGCCGAGGGGGACCCCCCGGAACGCCGGGCCGTGTCCCGGGCGCACCCGATCCGCGTCCAGCCCCGCCAGGCCTCGGCCCGCCTCCCCGGGGTCAGTCGGCCTGGGCGTAGCCGAGCGCCGCCGCCACCCCCGCCAGGCCTCGGCCCGCCTCCCCGGGGTCAGTCGGCCTGGGCGTAGCCGAGCGCCGCCGCCACCCCCGCGTTGACGACCTCGCCGCCACGCACGTTGAGGCCCTTCGCCAGTGATGGGTCGGCCGCGGCAGCGGCATCCCACCCACGGTCGGCGAGCGCTGTGACGTAGGGGAGCGTGGCGTTGGTGAGCGCGCGGGTCGAGGTCTCGGGAACCGCGCCCGGCATGTTGGCGACGCAGTAGTAGAGCGCGTCGTGCACGGCGAATGTCGGTGCGTCGTGGGTGGTGGCGTGCGACCCCTCGAAGCAGCCACCCTGGTCGATCGCAATGTCGACGAGCAGCGATCCGGGCTTCATGCCCGCGACCATGTCGTCGGTCACGAGCTTGGGGGCCGCGGCGCCGGGGATCAGCACGGATCCGATCACGAGGTCGGCGCTCTGGAGGGCCTCGGCGATCGCGTAGCGCGTGGACGCACCGGTCTGCAGTGCGTTGCCGTAGCGGTGCTCGAGCTCGCGCAGTCGCGCCAGGTTGACGTCGAGCACGGTGACCTGCGCTCCGAGCCCGATCGCATTCGCGGCGGCGTGCTCGCCGGCCACTCCGCCACCGATCACCACCACGTGCGCACGCCGGGCGCCGGCGACTCCCCCGAGCAGCATCCCGCGGCCACCCTGCGGACTCAGCAGGTGGTACGAGCCGACGGCGATCGACAGGCGCCCGGCGACCTCGCTCATGGGGGTCAGCAAAGGCAGCGAGCGGTCGGGCAGCTGAACCGTCTCGTAGGCGACGGCCGTGGCACCGGATGCGACGATCGCGTCGGTCAGCGGGCGATCGGCGGCGAGGTGCAGATACGTGAACAGGGTCAGGTCGGACCGGAGATGGGCGTACTCGGCGGCGATCGGCTCCTTCACCTTCACCAACAGGTCGGCGCCGCCCCAGACCTCGGCGGCGTCCGGCACGATCACGGCGCCGGCGGCGGCATAGTCCTCGTCGTCGATGCGCGAGCCCGCCCCTGCGCCGGCCTGCACGAGCACCTCGTGCCCGCGGCGTGCGAGCTCGTCCACGCCGGCCGGAGTGATCGCGACGCGGTTCTCGTTGTTCTTGATCTCCGTGGGAATGCCGATGCGCATGTCGTTACTCCTGGGTGACGGGGTCAAGGCGTTCGTACGCTTCGATGATCGCGGAATGTTCGTTACAGTTGGGTTTCCCCCGAAGATGCTTCTGCATTACGCAGGCATGTCACCTAAATCGCCCTTCGCGCCGTGCATCAGTGTCGGTGAGACGAAAGCATCTTCGTAGGCTGCGACGAAAGGATCGGACATGCCCGGACCGCAGCGTGACATGCGCGTGAGAGATCTCGCAGAACTCGACGCCATCGACAAGCAGGTCATCGCGATCCTGTCCCGCGACGGCCGCACCACGAACGCCGACCTCGCGGCGGCGCTGGGCGTCGCCCCGTCGACGGCGCACACTCGGATGCGCTCTCTCGTCGATCGCGGCATCATCACCGGCTTTCACGCGAGCGTCGATCACCAGCGACTCGGCCGAGGTCTGCAGGCGATGATCGGAGTGGCGCTGCGACCCGGCGCCCGCCACGACAGCATCGTGGCGTTCGCCGACGAGGTGCGCAAGCTGCCGCAGGTCGTGCAGCTGTTCTTCGTCGGCGGCGTCGACGACTTCATGGTGCACATTGCCGTGGCGGATGCCTCAGAGGTGCGCGAGTTCGTCGTCGAGCACCTCTCCGCGCAGCAGTCGGTCGCCACGACCCGCACGAGCATCGTGTTCGAATACCACCGCAACGCCGTTGCGGCATCCTTCCGCTGAGGACGCTCACCCCGCGGGCCGACCTGCCTAACGAAGGGATGGTCAGGAGGCGGCGAGCGCGAGGCCGAGGGCGTGACCGGAGCCCCACGCGGTGCGGACGGCAGGACTCTCGCCCCACGCATCACCGCACGCGGACAGCCCTGGGCTGCGATCGTACGGCGCACCGGACGTCTGCACGGGGCGGGCAAAGGTCCAGCGGTGGGCGAAGGTCTCCGCGGGCGCGTCGCGGATGCCAAGCAGTCTTCGGGTCGCACCGACGACGATGGGGATCACCGTCATCGGGTCGTCGAGATGCTGCCGCGCCCGCTGCGCCGTCGTATGGACCACGAGCACGGGCGCCGCGTCGCCCCGGCGGTCGCCGTCATCGGCGATGAAGGACACGTCGGGATGATCATCGACGAACGCGCCGTGCAGATCCTCCGGCCACTGTCGACGATCCCAGCGCAGCGCCACGGCGATGACCGGCTCCCACTCGATGTCGGCGCCCGGTGCGGCGTCGGCGAGGCGGGCCGCCTGCGGGCCGGGCATGGCGAGCACGACCTCGCCGGCATCCTGCCCGTCGACGCGGTACGGCTCGACGGTTTCGACTGTGCGCTCCAGGTGGACATCCAGGCCGTCCGCCAGGTCGGCCGCGAGCGATCGCAGGCCTTGCGGCGCGGCCCAGCGCATCGGCCCGGGCTTCTGCGTCTGCGAACCGTCGGCGCCGATCACGACGAACGTGTCGGTCCACCGGCGCGCGAGCCCACCATCCTGCCACCCGGCGACGAGCTCTTCGAAGGGCGCAGAGTCGCCGACGACGAAGTACGACGCGCCGTGGTCGACGGGGCGCCCCCAGAGCGTGCGGGTCGCCAGGCGGCCGCCGACGCGACGCCCCCGGTCGAGAACCCGCACCGAGAGTCCCGCGGCCGTTGCCGCCCGCGCGCACGCGAGACCCGAGATCCCCCCACCGATGACGGTCACATCCGCTGCCATACGCCCATCCTTCCGTGTGCTGATCTAACGAGGCGCGGCACGATCAGCGCGACAGCGGACGGAGCTGGTCTTCTGCGACCGGGAACGCCACGGGGTAGGAGACCTGGGTGACGGATCCAAGTGACAGGATGAGGGCGATGGCCAGCGAGCAGGGACGACGCATCGTCCGCCGCAGAACCCGACGCCAGGTGATCACCTGGACGACTGTCGCGGCGACGATCTCCCTCCTCGCTGCGGCGCTCCCCTATCTCGAGATTCGCGGAGTGGCCGCCATTCCGGTGCTTCAAGCGCTCGTTCCGCTCGGAGCTGTGGCCCTGCTGGTGTTCGCGTTGACGTCGATGGTCTTTCGACTGTGGGCGGCCGCGTTGGTCTTCGTCATCGGCGCCGGGATCAGCGGCATCCCGACCCTCACCCCGATTCGCGAGGGAGAGGTGTGCGAGGCCGGAACTCCCCTGACCGTGTTGTCCTTCAACGCGAAGCTCTCGGGCGCCGATCCTGCCGCGCTGTCCGAGCTCATCCGCACCGGTCGACCGGATGCCGTCGTCCTGCTCGAGACGAATGAAACGCTCATCGACGCGGTGCGCATCCAGAACGACCTGGCCGACGCGTTGCCCTACCGAACCCGCGAGGTCACCCAGGGCCAGGCGAGCGGGAGCGTGATCCTCTCTGCCCACCCGCTGTCGCTGGAGGAGGACGTCCCCGGGAGTGAGTTCGACCAGGTCAGCGCCGTCGCGACGATGCCGGGGGACGTCGACGTGAGGTTGGCCGCGGTCCATCCGCCACCACCGGTCTGGCAACCGAACGGCTGGCTCCGTGGTCTCGACGACATCGCCGCGTGGGTGGATCAGACCTCCGACGACCGACTCATCGTCGCCGGTGATTTCAACGCCTCGTTCGCTCATCCGGCGCTTCGTCGCCTGGCGTCGGAACTTCGCACCGGCGCCGAAGCGGCCGGTCCCATTCCCTGGCCCACCTGGCCGGAGGGGAGATTGGTGCCGGCGTTCACGGCGATCGACCACGTCTTCGCGAGGGATGCCGCACCTACCGACTGGCACAGTTACGCCGTCGACGGCAGCGACCATCGCGCTGTCGTCGCTCGGTGGACTCTCTGCGCGTGACGCGCGACCACGGGGGCAGACGCCGTTAGCGGCTCTCGATAGCGAGGCGCCCCGCAAGCAGCACGTAGGTCGCCGCGAACGTGCGCCGCAACCAGGCGACCACTCTCGGCCGCGTGATCACGTGCGTGCGAACCGACGCGGCGAACGCACCGTAGAGCCCGAAGACGATGAAGGTCACCGCCATGAAGATCAGGCTCAGTCCGACCATGTGCCAGGTGGCGTCCGCGCGGGCCGGAACGAACTGGGGGAGGAAGGCGAAGAAGAAGATCGTCAGCTTCGGGTTGAGCAGGTTGATGAGCACAGCGGTGCGGATGACGCGCCACGACGACACCGGGGCGGCGTTCACATCCGGGTCGATCGTCGAGGTGTCGCGCAGGGTGCGCCAGGCCAGATAGAGCAGGTACGCGACACCGAGCCACTTGATGGCCTCGAAGGCGACGGCGGATGCGTGCAACAAGACCGCGAGGCCGGTGATCGCGGCAATGAGGTGAGGGATGACGCCGAGTGTGCACCCGAAGGCCGCCACGATGCCGGCGCGGACACCCCGCGACAGGCCCGCGGCGACGGTGTAGACGGCGCCGGTGCCAGGGGTAGCCACCACGACCAGCGTCGTCAAGAGGAAGGCGAGGCTCATGGGGATCCTTTGCGGAGTCTTCTTCGGACACAGTAGTGCGGCGGACAGTGCCCACGTGTCCGGCTCACACTGTGCCATCCGGTGCCGTTTCGTCACGACCGCTCTCCGCACGCCGGGCGGCGAGCCGGCGCTCGCGCATCGCGAGCCACAGCGGAAAGGTGAACGCGAACGCCGTCAGCGCCGAGCCGATGATGTAGATCAACGCGAACCGCATCCCGATCCGGCGCGACTCGACGATGATCAGCATGCTGCCGGCCACGGCGACAAACAGCAGATCGTTCGTGATCGACGACACCGCCGGGCCGCTCGAGAGGAGGTCGCCGATGAAGTCGTTCCCCTCGGCGATCGCGATCGCGTTGAAGGTCCAGGTGACGACGAGGCCGGCAACCGCGAGAACGAGGTAGACGACAGCGAGCGGAGTCCAGTGACGGGTCATGCGCCCAGTGTGGCGGTCGGGTCGGTCATGACAACGGATGCCGCGGCCGCGCGTCCTGACGACAGGTAGCGGCGAGAGGCGGCGCCACGGAGGTCCGTTGACAGGATCCATCCAATATTGTTAGGTACTTAACTATGAGCGAGGACGAAACCCGACGGGCGCAACACCTTGCGCTGACTCTTCACCGCGCCACAGCGCTCGTGGACCGCGTCGCCGACGCATACCTCCGCCCCGCTCATGGCATCGGCATCTCGGCATTCGCTGCGCTTGTCACGATCGACGCCGTTCAGCCGGCGCGACAGAGCGAGATCGCGCGGGGGCTCGACATCTCACGCGCGGCCGTCACCCAGCAGCTCGGCGGCCTCACCGCGCGAGGACTCATCGCAATCGAACCGGATGCCGCGGACAGCCGTGCCAAGCTCGTGCGCCTGACTCCTGCCGGTGGACGACTGCTCGCTGCCGCCTGGGAGGGCCTGGCCAGTCAAGACAACGGCGTGGAGGACGGAGTCGACCTCCACGCGCTGCAGTCGGCGCTGGACACCCTGATCGCGAATGCCACCCGCTACCTCGCTGGCGTGGAGGCGACGCGATGAGCGAAGCGGCGACTGTCGTCGCGGCCACCGTGGCGATCGTCGTGCTCGCAGCGCTGGCGGTGCTGCAGGTCCTCGTCGCGCTGGGCCGCCCGTACGGACACCTGGTCTGGGGCGGTCAGCACCGCATCCTCCCTCGGCGCCTGCGGATCGGCAGCGCGGTGTCGATTCTCCTCTACGCCGCATTCGCCGCGATCCTCCTGTGGCAGGCCGGGGTGTTCGGCGATGCGGGCGCCGTCGCACAGATGGCGACCTGGGTGCTGTTCGCGTACTTCGGCGTCGGCGTCGTGCTCAACGCCATATCGAGGAGCCGTCCGGAGCGCATCATGGGCACGCTGGCGTCTGCTGTGCTTGCCGCCTGCACGCTCGTGATCGCGCTCCCGTGACGATAACCCTGCCGGAGCGCGGTCCCGTCAGCCGCGCACGGTCCGCGACATGCGGGGCTGGTCGACGCCGATTCTCGTGATCGGGCTGTGGTCGGCGTCGATACCGGCACCGATCCCACGCTCCCGAGAGGGGGTACTGCTGGTACCTGTACGAAGCGTCACTCCCGCGACCGCGGGTGTGACGATTGGGTGGGTATTGGTCGGAGATGCCGCGCGTCCGGAGACCGGATGGTGGGGCCCACAGCATCCGACCGCCGAGTCACAGGAAGAGACTTTATGAAGGCCACGCTCATGTACGGCGCCGGTGATGTTCGCATCGAGAACGTCGCCGACCCGATCATCCAGTTCCCGACGGACGCGATCGTCCGCACCACCCGCACCTGCATCTGCGGCTCCGACCTGCACCCCTACCACTCGATGGCCGCGTCAGAGCACGGCACCTCGATGGGACACGAGCTCATCGGCGTCGTCGAGGAGATCGGCGCCGAGGTCCGGACCGTGAAGAAGGGCGACTTCGTCATCGTCCCGTTCGCATTCAGCGACAACACCTGCGTGTTCTGTCGCGAGGGCTTGCACACGGCGTGCAGAAACGGCGGCTGGTACGGCACCCCCGCCGCGGCCGGCCTGCAGGCCGAGTACGGCCGGGTTCCCCAGGCCGACGGATCTCTGGTCGTCGTGCCCGGCGTCGATCCCGACACCGTCGACGAGGGTCTGCTGGCTTCGCTGCTGACCCTGTCGGACGTGTACCTCACCGGGTACCACGCGGCTTTCATGGCGGACGTGAAGCCTGGCCAGTCGGTCACGGTGATCGGCGATGGCGCCGTGGGCCTGGGAGCAGTGCTCGCCGCGAAGCAGATGGGTGCCGAGCGGATCATCCTCATGGGCCGTCACACGGTGCGCACCGATCTCGGCATCGAGTTCGGCGCCACCGACGTCGTCGCCGAGCGCGGCGGCGAAGGCGTTGCGAAGGTTATGGACCTCACGGACGGTGAGGGCAGCCATGCTGTGCTCGAGGCGGTCGGCCACATGCCCGCATACGAGCAGGCGTACGGCATCGTCCGCCCCGGTGGTGTGATCTCGCGCGTCGGTGTGCCCCAGTACGAGAAGGCCGGGGTCGGCTTCGGCTCGCTGTTCGGCAAGAACGCGCGCCTGGCCGGCGGCCCGGCCCCGGTGCGCGCCTATCTCGAGCCCGCGATACAGCAGGTGCTCGACGGAGTCATCAACCCCGGTCTCGTCTTCGACCGCACCGTCTCGCTCGACGAGGTGCCGGCGGGCTATGCCGCGATGGATGCCCGCGAGGCGTTGAAAGTCATGGTCACCGTGTGACCTCAGCATCCACTCTCGGCCGCCGGCGACCCGAGCGCCGGCGGCCGAGCCTGTCTCAGCGACGGCGCGCGTGCGGCAGCAGTTCGTGCGCACCGTAGCTGTTGTCACCGGGGTTGATCGTGACGCCCGGGGCGACGAGTTCGTCGATCCGGTCGAGAATCTCGCTCGACAGGGTGCGCCCGACCGCGGGGAGGTAGGACTCGAGCTGCTCCATCGTGCGTGGTCCGACAATCGCCGCGGTGACGCCGGGGTGGTTGATCGCCCAGGCGATCGCCATCTCGATCAACGTCATCCCGTTCGCTTCGGCAAGGCTGGCGAGCTCCTCGACGATGTCGAGTTTGCGCTGGTTCTCGGGCAGGCTCATGTCGAACCGCACGCCCGGCCGGGCGGCCGAGGTCGGCTTGCCGACGGCATCCTTGCGCCACCGTCCGGACAGCCATCCGCCGGCGAGCGGACTGTAGACGAGCGTGCCCATGCCGTAACGCTGCACGGTCGCGAGCACGTCCTCTTCGATCCCGCGGACGAGGATCGAGTAAGGCGGCTGCTCGGTGATGAACCGCTCGAGGTTGCGGTCGCGGGAAGCCCACTGCGCTTCGACGATCTGCGAACCGGAGAACGACGACGAGCCGATGTAGCGCACCTTGCCCTGGTGCACGAGATCGCTGAGCGCGCCGAGAGTCTCTTCGATGTCGACATGCGGGTCGGGGCGGTGCACCTGGTAGAGATCGATGTAGTCGGTGTCGAGGCGACGCAGCGAGTTCTCGACCTCGCGGATGATCCACCGCCGTGATCCCCCGCGATGGTTCGGGTCGTCGGCGTCCATCGGCATGAAGAACTTCGTCGCGAGCACGACGTCGTCGCGACGGCCCTTCAGCGCCTTGCCGGTGATCTCCTCCGACCGACCGGCGGAGTAGACGTCGGCGGTGTCGACGAAGTTGATGCCCTCATCGAGCGCGCGATGGATGACGCGGATCGCATCCGCCTCATCGTCGTTGCCCCAGGGGCCGAACATCATGGTGCCGAGGCACAGTGGGCTGACCTGCACACCGGTGCGGCCAAGTGGGCGGTACTTCACTTCTGATCTCCTTCGGTCCTGCCGGGGTGTTCGTCGCGGTACTTTCAGTCTTCGGGGATCGGGAACAGCATCTGCTCGCCGAACACACGGTCGGGGTCCGGACCGCTCTCGCGGCCCGTGTCGAGCGCGTCGATGCGGGCGAGCTCGTCGGACGCGAGGTCGAAGTCGAAGACGTCGAAGTTCTCGGCGATCCGACCCGGGTTCGTGGATTTCGGGATCGCCGAACGACCCTGTTGCAGGTGCCAGCGGATCATCACCTGTGCGGGCGTCTTGCCGTGCGCAGCCGCGATCGCGGCGATGGTGTCGTCCTGCATCACGTTGCGGCGCTCATCACCCCACGGGCCGGGGTAGAAGGTGATGCCGCCGATCGGCGACCAGGCCTGGGTCACGATGCCCAGCGCCGCATCCGCTTTCTGCGTGGCAGGCTGCGAGTGATACGGGTGCAGTTCGATCTGGTTCACCGCCGGTACGACGGTTGCGGCATCCATCAGTCTGTCGATCGCGGCGGGGGTGAAGTTGCTCACGCCGATCGCACGTACTCGCCCGTCGGCGAGCAGCGTCTCGAGCGCCCTGTAAGCGGCGATCGTGCGGTCGAAGAGGTTGGCGGCCTGCTGGTGCAGGATGAGCAGGTCCAGCTGCTCGACGCCCAGCTTGCGGGTGGACTTCTCCCACGCGTGCAGGGTCTCGTCGTACCCGTAGTCGGATGGCCACACCTTGGTCTCGATGAAGACGTCTGCGCGGTCGATCCCGGAGCGTCGGATGCCTTCGCCCACCTGCCGCTCGTTGCCGTAGGCCGCGGCGGTGTCGATGTGCCGGTAGCCGACCTGCAGTGCCGTCTCGACGGCCGCAGCGGTCTGTTCGGGTGCGCTCTGGAACACGCCGAGCCCGAGTGCGGGCATGCGGACGCCGTTGTTGAGGGTCAATTCTTCTGTCACGACCGCGACGGTACGCCGACCCTCGGGCGGGAGGGAGGCCCCGGCGTTACCCCTCTGCAGGCGCATCCCGATGTGGTGAGCGAGGTAATGGCAGGGCCTCCCATCGCGTCTCGCCGCGGCATAGCGTGGTCCACATGGGAGACATGCGAGCGGAGGTCAAGGAGTTCCTCGCCACCCGCCGTGGCCGGCTCACGCCGGAGCAGGCGGGGCTGCCGGTCTACGGCGGCAACCGTCGCGTCACGGGGCTGCGCCGTGAAGAGGTCGCGATGCTCGCCGGGGTGTCGGTCGACTATTACGTACGCCTCGAGCGAGGCAACCTCGCCGGTGCCTCCGAGAGTGTGCTCGACTCGCTCGCGACCGCGCTGCAGCTCGACGACGCCGAGCGGCAGTACCTGTTCGACCTCGCCCGCGCCGCCGGACCGGCCGCGCGCCGCAAACGGAAGTCGGCGACCGTCGTGCGGCCCGCCGTGCAGCAGGTGCTCGACGCGATGGCCGACGCGCCCGCGTGGGTGCGCAACGCTCGACACGACATCATCGCGACGAACACCCTCGGCCGCGCGCTCTACTCACCGGTGTTCGACGACCCGCACCGTCCCGTCAACACCACCCGATTCGCCTACCTCAACCCGACCGCGAAGGAGTTCTGGCGCGACTACGACCAGATCCTGCACGACGCGGCATCCATGCTCCGAATGGAAGCCGGCCGCAACCCCCACGACCCCGACCTCATCCAACTCGTGGGAGAACTGTCGACCCGCAGCGAGACATTCCGCGAGCGATGGGCGTCGCGCGACGTGAAGTTCCACCGCACCGGCGTCAAGCGGCTGCATCACCCCGTGGTCGGCGACCTCGACCTCAACTACGAATCGATGGAACTCCCCGGCGAACCCGGACTCTTCCTCAACGTCTACACCGCTCCCGCCGACTCACCGTCGGCCGACGCGCTTCGGATGCTGGCGTCCTGGGCCGCCACCCGCGAGGGCACTCCCACGACCACACAGGAGAAGACACGGTGACCTGGACCGCTGACGAACTGCGCGAACTCGACCGCGCCCATGAAGTGCGCGTCGCGGGGCGCCGCGTCGACGGGTCGTCGCGCACCCTCACGGTCGTGTGGCACGTCGTCGTCGACGACACCCTCTACCTGCGGTCCGTGAAGGGCCCCGCTGGCGAGTGGTACAAGGGCGTCGCCCGGCACTTCGAAGGATTCCTCCGATGGGGATCGACCACACGCGAGGTGACCTACACGCTCGATTCCTCACAGGATGCCGCGATCGACGCCGCTTACTTCGCCAAGTACGGCACCGGTTCCCCCAGTCAGGCCATCACCAGCCCCGCCGCGAAGCAGACCACACTCCGGGTCGTTCCGCGCTGACCAGGATGCCGGGGATATCGCCGAGTGATGCCACGGCGAGTGCTACGGTGGGCGCATTCCAGCGGGGAGGTGACGGCGCGATGATCGACGCTCTGACGTCCTTCCTGCAGGTCCTGCTCTTTTCTTCGACTCTGGTCGGCGCGTCCGCTGCCGGCTCGGCACCGATGTGGGCACTGGTCTTGGCGGCGGTCGTCGTCATCGTTCTGCTGCGAGCCGCGGGTTCGCCCCGATCGATCCGAGCCTCCCTGGCCCGTCCGGCTCGGGCCATCGGCGTCTCGGCGACGGTGGCGCAGAGTGACCCGGATGCGGCGGGCCATCCGCGTTCGCGCGCTCCGGGGATCGCGGCTTCGGCCGCGTAAGCACCCGACGCTCCTCCACCCCTTCTGCAGGGGTGATGTCTGTGTTCGTCGATGTCTGGCGTGGCCGCTCTGCGACCACCTCTCACCTCACCGGACGGACATCATGGACCTCTTCTCCTTCCCACCCCTCTCGGCCACCCTCGACGCGGCATACGCCGTGATGATGGGGTTGGCGTCACTGCTGCAACCGGTCACGGGCGGGCTATCCGCCGCCGTCGCCGTCGTCATCCTCACGCTCGTGGTGCGGACGATCCTGATCCCCACGGGTGTCGCGCAGGCCAAAGCCGATCAGACACGCGCGCGTCTGGCACCGAAGCTCCAGGCGCTGCAACGCCGACACAGGAACGACCGCGAGCGGCTGCAACGCGAGACGATGAAGCTCTACGCCGACGAGAACGCTTCCCCGTTCGCCGGGTGCGCCCCGGTGCTCATTCAGGCGCCGATCGTCGGAATCATCTACACGCTGTTCCTGCACGACGCCATCGCCGGCCACCCCAACGAGCTGCTCACCGAGGAGCTCTTCGGCGTCCCGCTCGGCGCGAGCCTCATCGGATCGATTGGAAGCGGATCACTGACGCTACCGGCCGTCGCCGTCTTCGGCATCGTGATCCTGGTGATCGCGGCGGTTGCCGAGCTCACCCGCCGGCTGCTGCGCCCGGATCCGTCGGCGTCGACGTCGACACCGGGCGGCGAGGGGATGCTGCGCATGGCAGGCCTCCTGCAGTTCGGCACCGCCGTCGCGGCGATGCTCGTTCCGCTCGCCGCCGGCCTCTACCTTCTCGTCACGGTCGCGTGGAGCCTCGGCCAAAGACTCATCCTGCGCCGCAGGTTTCCCCTCGAGCCTTCCAGCCATCGGAGTTAGGAACCCCAGGCGTGGACGGTTCGCGAAGTCCAGACAGGATCCTCGTACGGGCATGGCTCGGTAGAGGTCCGCGTGGGCATTGGGGTCAGCGCGGGCAACGTCCATGGCGTCGTTCTAGAGTCGCGACATGCGGATCGTCGTTTCCGGGACCCATGCGAGCGGGAAGAGCACGCTCGTGTCCGACTTCGCGCTTCGCCACCCGGAGTTCGTCGTGCTCCCAGATCCATTCGAGCTGGTCGACGAGGCCTGGGACAGCCCGAGTGCCGTGTTGTTCGCCGCCCAACTGCGCCTGTCGGCCGCGCGGCTCCATCCGAACGGGACCACGGAAAGCCTCATCGCCGAGCGCGGCCCGATCGACTTCCTCGCCTACCTGCTGGCGCTGGATGAACTCAACAGAGCAGCTGCTTCGCGGGAGCTCATCGAACAGTCGATCGACATCACCCGGGAGGCGATGCGACATGTTGATCTCCTCGTCGTCCTGCCTCTCGATACCGGCGCCGGAATCTTCGCTCCTGCCGACGAGGACCTTCCGTTGCGCGAGGTGATGAACGACGTGCTGCTGGATCTCGCCGCCGATGAAGAGATCGCCGGCGCCGCCATGAACGTCGTCGAGGTTACCGGCGGTCGGAACCAGAGACGCGCAGCCCTTGAGGAACTCATAACCCCGGCGCCCCCTCACCCCTGAAGATCGGGCGATCCGCATACGGGCGACGCTCGCGAGCGGGACCCTGGCGGGCAGCGGATCGCCTGCGACTGGGTGTTAGTCGTACAGGTCGGCCGGCCATTCGGTCGGCGGTTCTCCGTCGGGTCCTACAGCAATGACGCCTTGGAACGGCGTCAGAGTCTCCCACCCATCGTCGCCGTCGCGGAGGAAGAGCACCACCTGACCAGTGCCGACCGCGTCCGCCATGTTGGCGCCGGTGTCGCCGCAGCTTCTGGGGAGCGAGGTGACGACGATGTCGTTCGACGCCGCGACGCCCTTGATCCAGGTGTCGACATTCACGTTCCACGTTGTCGCTGGAAGGTCGTAGTACGTGGTCAACCCAGATTGGCTCTCTACGGTTCCGACGACGACGGCGTCAGCTTCGGCTGCCGCGTCTGCGGGGCTCTCGAAGTACACCCAGTCGATGCACACCGACGTCGTGGTCGTCGCGGGACTCGAGCACCCGGCCAGCAGCAGGGTCGCCGAAGTCGTGCCGATCGCCAGCGGACCCCACCATCCTCGGGACATCATGAGGTGATCCTGACAGGTCCAGCGCCTGGGGGTTTGGGCGCGTTATCGAAGTGAGACCCGCACCGGTGATCGTGCGCGGTGTCCGCCGTCGAGCACCTCAACCCCACGGATCCGCATGCGGGCAGTGCGCGTTAGCGGGGTGCCGCCTGCGTGGTTCGGCGCCGGAGTGTGCGGGCGGAAACGTCGTCGCCGGGCGCGTCCACGCGGCCTCAACGAGTGCGTACAGTTGCTTGAGCTTGTCCGACAGGACTGATGGAGCACGAGGAGACCATCGCGCTCGGTCGGCTGGTCTTCGGCATAGTGGCGGGCCAGTCCCGAGATACGTCCGACACGGCCACTAGGCTCACGCCATGACAGCCCGAATATCGGAAGGCAAGTGGACGCCGCTCGACGGAGCGCTCCCCGAAACTTTCGAAGTAGACAAGGTCTATCTCATCCCCACCCGCACTGCCGTCCAGACGGCTGAGGGTGCGGAGCCGGGACTCTGCTATACGGACAACGTTCGCTATCTTCCGAAGGCTGCCCGAGCCTGCGGAGTCCCCGTGGAGTTCTCGCAACCGGAGGGCGAACGACACTACCTCCAAGAGTTCAGCATCGACCCCGAGACCTGGTCGCTTGGCCTAACTCTGCTAACGATGGCCAGCGACTGGCTCATTCTCACGGTGAGCCTCTTCATCTCGCAGCGCGTAGACCATCAGGGCTGGACCGAAGATCAGGCGCGTCAACTGCCGTTGCGGGTCTACGTCGCGGAGTCCGAGACCGGACGCAACATCGAGGTCGAGGGGAGCGGCGCGGACGTGATAGAGGCTCTGGAGGTGCTGCAAGTCGACGCCAAGGATCGCAAGAAGAGGAAGGGTCGTGGCTGAGCGCGGGGGCCCTCGCTACAAGATGGTGATCATGCAGTGGGGCCCCATCCCGCCCTCAGGCGGGCCCAACCGCGAACGGTACCTCGATCATCACGGTCGTTCGTCCTTGCAGGTCGCCGCGGATGAGTATGAGGAAGTTCTGAAGCTTCTCGGCGCCGATGCTGCCATGATGCCCGCGCTCGATTTCGACCTCGTTGAACAAGACGAAGACGCGCGCCGCGCTATCCAGCGGGAGAAGCGCGCTGAGTGGCTGAAGTTCGTGGCCACGATCGACCAGGCAACGCTCGATGCGATCGAGCCGCACATCAAGAAGTCTGTATCGGCTGCGATGGACGGACTCAACTACCTGGAGGACCACGAGCTGCGCGAGAGCGCCCACGCCGCGATTCACCGCGCCGCGTTCGTGAAGCGCGGCTTGTTCGGCTGCCCGATTACCTACAGCGCGGACGAGGAGTACTGGACGGACTGCCCCATCAACATTTCGCACCTGCGAATGGGAGTCTCGGCAGGGCTCGTGAGCGACTTCGAGTGCTCCATCTGCGGGAAGCTCGTCGAAGACTGCGACCACGCGATGGGCGAGTACTACCCGAAGGTCGCGAGCCGCGACGCTGATGGCAAGTGCAGCATCTGCGGCGAACCGGGGTGTGACCACCCGGTAGGCGAGACGATCACGGTCGCGGCTTGGGCAAACGCCCGCAACGTCAAGGCGACCGAAGTATCGATGGTCGCACGCCCGCGCTATCCGCTCGCGCGCATGGTCGAGAAGTCCTATGACCTCGGACCGGCTGGCGAGGACCCGCGCGTGCGAAGCGCAGCCAAGCACGGCGTTCTTAACTGCGACGGAGACCTCGGCCCGTGCAAGGGATTCAACGAGATGACCGAGTGGGACGTGAAGAGTGTCTCTTCAACTGACGGGGACGCAGAACAGCAAATCGATCTACTTTATGAGCCGTAGGGCCCCGGGGCTGCTGGTGGCGCGCTGCACGGATAAGCCAGCCGGTCGATACTCACCGCGATCACTCGGCCCGTGAACGACGATGTCGTGTATTTCCGTAGAGGCGGTGGGCGTTCTCGCCCTCGCACTCCGGTCCAGAATGGGCGGGTGGCCGACCTGCTTGAACCTGACCTATGGAATGTAACCCTCCCAGCCCTCCGCGCTGCTCGACAGCGGGGCCGCGAGTACATCGCGACTGGCAAGTACGTGTCGCGTTTGAAGATTACCGAGTACTCCGAAAACGCTCAGGGCTGGTCGACTACGACCAAGAGAGACCTTTTCCCTTCCAACACCGCCCCCGTCGAGTGGGCAAACATTGTTGGACCGGACGTGGGGCAGTTCTCGCCGATCGCCTACGACGAAGTGCCCGAACTACTCGAGGCCGCGCGATGGGTTGGCGAGCGTGGTCTCGCTGACCAGCGCTTTCTTGAGCGCGTGAGCATGCTGTCCGGGATCGAGCAGGATGCCGACAAACGACTTAGCCAGGTGCACAGCGAGTACATCCGGTTCTTCGTCATGGAACTGGTGGGGTGTGCTGAGGCGATAGGCGCGGAGAGCGACGACGAGCTGCTCCATCTCTACGCGGAGCTTGAGCGTGCTCGGTTTGCGGACGAGCTCAAGGGCGACCTGCTTGTCCCAATCGCCCTCACGCCATTGGACCTCGCCGCGCCCTTTCAAGTCGCGAATGACGTGTGGATTGAACCTCTCACCACCGAGATTCAGCGAGCACGGGCGACCTCCGCGATGTACGGAGGACGGGTCTCCGCCCACGTAGTGGCCGCAGCCTCGCACGCCGTCGTTGTTCGCAACCTAGCGTTCGACAACAGCAACCTCTTCTGGCGGCGCTGGCGGACAAGCAGCGTTCCCGCATTGGCGCGGGTCAACCAGGTCCTTCAGTGCCTGCACATTCTCACTGGCAGGGATACCGGATTCGCACAAGCGGTGGTGCGCCCGTTGGGCTGGGCGGACACATGGGATCACGACCTTCCTCCGATCTGGAAGCTCAGTGAATATCACGCCTACCCCGAGTCGTTCGACAGTGGCGGGTGGACGGAGGACAAGCGAATGATCTCCGCCGACACAATCGAGGACCTTCCCAAGATCTTCCGAGCTCTTGAGTCGGCACCAGCCAACGTCCAGCTCGCTGCGCGGCGAAGTATGCGCGCTGTGACACGTGACGACGACGAGGACAAGACGCTCGACGCCGCGATCGGCATCGAAGCTTTGCTTCTCGCCAACAGCGACCGCGAGGAGGTCACGCACCGTATGGCGCTTCGTGCCGCTACCGCTCTAGCTGCCGATGGAAGCGAGCCCGAGATCGTCGCGCGGCTGCTCAAGAACGTCTACACCCATCGCTCGGCGATAGTGCATGGCCGGGCGCGGAAGAGCGACATGGTCTCTCTCGGCGAAAAGGAGTTCCCTGCCCGGGAGGTCGCTTCTTTCCTCCTGCGCGCGCTCCTTCGCGCTCACCTCATTGCGGAAGAGCCGTGGACGCCGGAGTCGCTCGACCGCCAGATAATCGGCAGCCTGCGCTCCGTACAGGTAAACAAGAAGGCACCCCGAGAAGGTTGACGGGCGCGATAGGTGCGAGGGCAAGTACTGACAGGCGACAACGTGCATGCGCTTCGCTATCTGGCAAGTCGCAGTGGCCTGACCGTCCGGCGTCGCCGATTGAACGCAAGCCGGTGCCTCAACGAGCGTTCTCTTGATCGGACACGCTTCAATTCCGACGTCACCGCATCAAGGGGTCGGATTCTCACAAAACCCGCCCGGATGGATTCTCGCTTGCCGGGGCCTTTGCGCGCAGGAGTCGTGGCGCTGCTGTAGGTTCCCGCCCAAGATGGC
>NZ_DCMW01000040.1:2272-4089 GCF_002321605.1 Microbacterium sp. UBA1612 | reverse complement strand
GCCGGCGTCGACCATGCGGAATCCCGTACGGCCCTGCTGCCACGCTTCGAGATTCGTCGGCTTCAGGCGAGGCCATGGGAACGCGTCGTACTCCGATCGCAGGTTCTTGTCGGCGAGTTTCGGGAAGTGGTAGAGCGTGTGCCACGCGAACTCCCGCCATCCCACCTCCGACAGGAACCCGTGAGCGGATGCGGCGTGCGCACCCGAGCCGGCGTTCTCGAGCGTGTCGTGCCAGATCGTGTAGGGACTCAGCTCTCCCCATCTCAGCCGCGGAGACAGCAGCGACGTCGCGCCGGCGGCCGGCTCGTCGCGGGCGGCGTCGTAGGATCCGAGATCGTCGTCGAGGAACTCGCGCAGCCGTCGTCTCGCCGCCAGCTCGCCCGGCTCCCACCGCTCGCGCAGGCCACCCGCCCAGTCCGGCCGCGTGGGGAGGAGCCCCCAGTCGTCGAGATCTTCGGATGCCGGGGCGCGGCCCGGTCCTGGCACGTCGCGCGGCTCCGGGAGCGGCTTGCGCGGCGCGGGCATCTCCTGACACGCGTTCCAGAACGGCGTGTAGACGGAGAAGTGCTTTCCGGCCCCCGTCGTCACCGTCCACGGCTCGAACAGCACGTTCGCCGCGAATGACGCGACCTCCACGCCGCCGTCGCGCAGGTCGGCCTTGAGGTCGGCGTCGATGTCCCGTTCCGGGCCGCCGTAGCGCCGGTTCCAGAACACCGCACCGGCTCCGATCTCCTCGACCAGGTCGCGGACCACCCGACCGGCCGCTCCGCGACGGAGGATGAGTCCCGACCCCCGGTCGGCGAGGCGGTCCCGAAGCTCCGCGAGGCTGTGATGCAGCCACCATCGGGCCGCGCCGCCGAGAGGCCTGACCCCGTCGGACTCCTCGTCGAGCACGTAGACGCACACGATCGGTTCGTCGCGGTCGAGGGCCGCGCGCAGAGCCGGGTGATCGGCGAGGCGCAGATCGTCACGGAACCAGACGAGGGAGGGGCTTGCCATGCCCCGACGCTAGCGTCGCCGGGCGAATCGCTCCGGCGTCTTGACAGCCCGCAGGTTCGGGCCCTGCCGGAGCGCTGCTGACCGCCGTGCCTTTCGACGCGCGTCAGAGGCGGGAGGTGTCGTGGCCGGCCGGCACGACGATGGTCAGGGCACCGGCGTCGATGCGCACATCCGCCCGCACGGCGTCGCCGAACTCGTCGCCGTCGAGCTGCACCGGATGCGCGGCACCGGCGCCGACGTGCAGTCCGACGCCCCGCGAGTAGCGCACCGCGCTGTCCTTCGTGCGCAGTTGGAGCACCCGGCGCCCGGCGCGGAACCGTCGCAGCACGCTGTTGTCCCACGCGACGCGGCGCCACACGAGCAGCCATCCGAGCGGCCCCTTGGGCTGGAACACGACGATGTCGAGCGCGCCGTCGTTGATCGACGCCTCGGGGATGAGGTCGAGACCCGCCGGCAGTCGACCGCAGTTGGCGAAGAGCACCGACTGCACGCGCGTAGCGTGCAGCTTGTGACCGGGGATCTCGTACATCACCCGGAACGGCTTGGCGCTCGCGAGGGACCGGGCCGCGCCGTCGACGTAAGCGACCCACCCGACGGTCTTCTTCAGGTCGGGGTTCGTGTTGGCGATCATCGCCGCGTCGAGGCCCATTCCCCCCATGACCACGAAGCCGTGCTCGCTCGTGGACCCGTCGTCGCGGGTGAGCACCGCGAAGCCGATGTCCATGGCGACCTGCGTTCCGGTGAACGCGGCGCGGATCATCGGCTCGGGTCGGTCGAGGGGGAGGCGGAGGTTCCGGGCGAGCAGGTTTCCGGTGCCG
>NZ_DCMW01000040.1:1616-1961 GCF_002321605.1 Microbacterium sp. UBA1612 | reverse complement strand
CGGGCGAGCAGGTTTCCGGTGCCGCTCGGGATGATCGCCATCGGCACCCCCGTGCCCGCCATGGCTTCGGAGACGGCGCGAACGGTGCCGTCCCCTCCCGCGACGAGCACCGTCGTCGCGCCGGCCTTCAGTGCCTGCCGGGTGACGTCGTCGCCGAGGTCGTCGACGGTCGTCTCGTAGAACAGCGGCTCCGACCAGCCGGCCCTCTCGGACTCGTGGGCGACGGCCTTGCGCAGACGATCCTGGTCGACCTTGATGGGGTTGTACACGAGGGCCGCCTTCGGGGCCGGGCGCTCCGCACCGCCGCCCATGGGCTCGGTGGCGCCGTCTTCGTCGACGCGGCGC
>NZ_DCMW01000040.1:598-1313 GCF_002321605.1 Microbacterium sp. UBA1612 | reverse complement strand
GCGCCGTCTTCGTCGACGCGGCGCGCTTCGCCTTCGCCGTCGGCGGTGTCGGGCGCGATGTCCTCGGGCTCCCGCGCGACGTCGTCCGGTTTCGCGGCTTCGACGATGTCGGGCGCGCCGGATGCAGGATCGTCGTGCTCTCGGGGCGTATCCGAAGCCTGGGCCATGGGCACCACACTAGGGGGCGCGGATGCGCGTGCCGCGCTGTCGGGCTGAGGATCACCGCGGCCGGTCGGTCGTCGGTGGCTGATTAGACTGGGCGCGTGATCGATCCGGTGCTGCTGCGTGAGAACCCCGACCTGGTCAAGCGCTCGCAGGAAGCCCGTGGCTCCTCGGCAGACACGGTGGATGCGGCGCTCGAAGCCGATCGGGTGCGGCGAACGGCCATCGCCACCTTCGAGCAGCTCCGCGCCGAGCAGAACGCCCACGGCAAGGCCGTCGCGCAGGCGCCCAAGGACGAGAAGGCGGTCCTCGTCGCTCAGGCCAAGGAGCTGAGCGAGAAGGTCAAGCAGGCGCAGCGGGCCGTCACCGAGGCTGAGCAGCAGGCTGACGAAGCACTTGCCGCCGTCGAGAACATCATCATCGACGGGGTTCCGGCCGGTGGTGAAGACGACTTCGTCACGCTGCGGACGCACAGTGAGCCGCCGACCTTCGACTTCACGCCGCGGGACCACCTCGAACTCGGCGAGAAGCTCGGCGCGATCGACATGGAGCG
>NZ_DCMW01000040.1:0-288 GCF_002321605.1 Microbacterium sp. UBA1612 | reverse complement strand
GGCGCGATCGACATGGAGCGCGGCACCAAGGTGTCGGGGAGTCGTTTCTACTTCCTCACCGGCATCGGTGCGCGCCTCGAGATGGCGCTGATGAACCTCGCGCTGGACCGGGCGCTGCAGGCGGGTTTCATCCCGCTCATCCCGCCGACTCTCGTGCGGCCCGAGGTGATGCGCGGCACCGGATTCCTCGGCCAGCACGCCGCCGAGGTCTACCACCTCGAGGAGGACGACCTCTACCTCGTCGGCACGAGCGAGGTTCCGCTGGCCGGCTACCACATGGACGAGATC
>NZ_DCMW01000007.1:0-8525 GCF_002321605.1 Microbacterium sp. UBA1612 | reverse complement strand
GACATCGACGCGATTCTCCGACGATGCGGCGGCAGAGAATGTCGCGGCAGACGCGGGCGGTCAGGCGCCGCGGGCGGGGCAGACGCGGGCGGGTCAGGCGGCCGAGTAGCGCCCGGAGGCCTCGGCGCGGGCGCGCTTCTTCGCCGCCTCCTCGTCGCGGTTCTTCGGCGGCGCGCTGGTCACGAGGTCGTCCAGCAGGTGCTGCGTGGCATGAGCGATGTCGGCGACGGCACGGTCGAATGCATCGCGGTTCGCCTGCGACGGCTTCGTCGTCCCGGCGATCTTGCGCACGTACTGCAGCGCCGCGGCGTGCACCTCGTCGCTCGTCGCCGCGGGCTCGAAGTTGTGGAGCGTGTGGATGTTCCGGCACATGCCGCCGACTGTACGCCGGTGTCGCCCGCTGTCGCACGTGGTGGAACGTCGGAGAATCGGTCCGATGTCGGAGGATCCTGCGCAAATCGTCCGACATCGGCGCGACTCTCCGACCTCGGCGCCGCGCGGCGCGGGCTCCGGGCCTCGCGGCGCGGCGCCGCGAGCGCGCGGGGTCAGCGCTTGTAGTTGGGCGCCTCGACGACGATCTGCACGTCGTGCGGGTGCGACTCCTTCAGCCCCGCCGAGGTGATGCGCACGAACTTCCCCTTGGCCTTCAACTCGTCGATCGTGCGCGCGCCGACGTAGAACATCGACTGACGGAGGCCGCCGACCAGCTGGTAGGCGACCGCGGAGACGGGGCCGCGGTAGGCGACCTGCCCCTCGATCCCCTCCGGGATCAGCTTGTCGTCGTTGGGCACATCGGCCTGGAAGTAGCGATCCTTCGAGTACGACGTCTTCTTGCCGCGCGTCTGGAGGGCGCCGAGGGAACCCATCCCGCGATAGAGCTTGAACTGCTTGCCGCCCTGGAAGACGACCTCGCCCGGCGACTCGTCGGTTCCGGCCAGCAGCGATCCGATCATGACGCTCTCCGCACCGGCGACGAGGGCCTTGGCGATGTCACCGGAGTACTGCAGTCCGCCGTCGGCGATGACCGGGATGCCCGCCTCGCGCGCCGCCAGCCAGGCCTCGTAGATCGCCGTCACCTGGGGCACGCCGACACCGGCGACGATGCGCGTGGTGCAGATGGACCCCGGGCCGACGCCGACCTTCACCGCGTCGACGCCCGCGTCGATGAGCGCCTGCGCACCCTCGCGGGTCGCGACGTTTCCGCCGATGACGTCGATGTGGTCGAACGACCGATCACCCTTGATGCGCCGCACCATCTCGATCACGCCCGCCGACTGGCCGTTCGCGGTGTCGACGACGACGACGTCGACACCCGCGTCGCGGAGGGCCTCGGCGCGTTCCCACGCGTCGCCGAAGAAGCCGATCGCCGCGCCGACGCGCAGGCGGCCGTGCTCGTCCTTGGTCGCCAGCGGATACTTCTCGCTCTTGTCGAAGTCCTTGATGGTGATGAGGCCGGCGAGCTTGCCCTCGTCGTCGATGAGCGGCAGCTTCTCGACGCGGTGCTCGGCGAACAGGGCGATGACCTCGTTCGCGCCGATGCCCACGTTCCCGGTGACCAGGCCATCGCTCGTCATGACGTCTCTCACGAGAGTGGTCTGACGCTCGAAGCCCGACACGAACCGCATGTCGCGGTTGGTCACGATTCCCACCAGACGCCCCTCGGCGTCGACGACCGGCAGACCCGAGATGCGGTACTGCGCGCACAGCCCGTCGACCTCTTCGATCGTGGCCTCGGGCGTCGTCGTGATCGGGTCGGTGATCATTCCCGACTCGCTGCGTTTGACGCGGTCGACCATCGCCGCCTGGTCGGCGATCGACAGGTTCCGATGGATGATCCCGATGCCGCCCTCCCGCGCGATCGCGATCGCGAGGCGCGTCTCGGTGACGGTGTCCATCGCGGCGGAGATGAGCGGGGTGGCCACGGTGATGCGGCGGGTGACCCGGCTGGAGGTGTCCGCCTCGCTCGGGATGACGTCGGTGTGTCCCGGCAGCAGCAGGACGTCGTCGTAGGTCAGTCCGACGAAGCCGAAGGGGTCGTGGTGCTCCATGGGTCCTCCTGCGCCCGTCGCTGTCGGGCGCGTGCAGATCGGGGTGACGGCGTGTCGATCCGAGAATTCTCGACTCGTCGATTCTAAGGCGCGCGCGACCCGTCGCATTCCCGGCACCCCTACGGGGTGGGAGCGCTCGATCCGGGCGCATCGCGGGAGCGGTTCCGCCGTTCGAGATCAAAACGAGATGCAGGCCACGAATGTGTCGTTGGCCCGAAACAACGACGACACATTACGCTCGTACCGTCGATCATCACGGCCGATGCGACCTGAGCTCGGCGCGCTGGTGTGCCGAGCTGGGAGGTTCAGTGAGTCCTTCGACCACGATCGCGACACCTCGATCGCGCCTACGGGCGTTATCGGTCGTCATCGGCCTGATGCTGGCGCTGCTGGGCGTCTTCGCCGCCTCCGCGCCGGCGAGCGCCGCGGAGGGCGACCCCTACCGCATCAGCGGGAACGTCCAACTGGACGGCGAGCCGCTGCCCGGCATCATCCTCGTCATCGATGGCCCCGGCGGCGCGCAGGAGGTGGAGACCGACGAGAACGGCCAGTGGAGCGTTCAGGTCCCCGAGCGCGGTGACGAGAACGAATACACCGTCACCCTCGACGAGAACTCCCTCCCCGAGGGCATCGCGGTCGTCGACCCGGAGGACGACACCCCGAACGTGCTCGAGGTGGTCGTGGGCCCCGGCGGGTTCGCGGCGGTCAACTTCTTCATCGGCGAGGGCGAGCGCAACGTCACCTCCTTCTTCGACCAGCTGGTGCAGCGCGTCGTGCAGGGGATCAGCTTCGGCCTGATGCTCGCCCTCGCCGCCGTGGGCCTCACCCTCGTCTACGGCACGACCGGCATCTCGAACTTCGCCCACGGCGAGATGGTGACCTTCGGCGCCATCGTCGCCTTCGTGCTGGTGGGCCCCGCGAGCCTCGCCCTCCCGTGGTGGCTGGGCTATCCCCTCGCGGTGGTGCTGAGCGCGGCTCTCGGACTGGTGATGGATGCGGCGCTGTGGCGACCGCTCCGCAGACGCCGGGTCGGGGTGGTGCAGCTGATGATCGTCAGCATCGGCCTCTCCCTCGCCCTGCGATACACCTTCCAGTTCTTCATCGGTGGCGGCACCGCACAGCTGCCGGGCGCCTCGGCCCCCAAGATCCCGCTGTTCGGGGCGGTGCAGATGAGCGTGATCGACATGGCGTCGATCGTCATCTCCATCGTCGTGATCGTCATCTTCGCCTTCTGGCTCACCCGCTCGCGGATTGGAAAGGCGACGCGGGCGATCTCCGACAACCCGTCTCTGGCGGCCGCATCCGGCATCGACGTCGACTACGTCGTGCGCGTGGTGTGGGTGCTCGCCGGAGCCCTCGCGGGCCTCGCCGGCATCCTCTACGCGTACTACCGCCCCGGAATCCGCTGGGACATGGGTGCGCAGCTGCTGCTGCTGATGTTCGCGGCGGTCGTCCTCGGCGGCCTCGGCACGGCATACGGCGCCCTCATCGGCGCCCTCATCGTCGGCATCGTCGTCGAGGCGTCGAGCCTGTGGATCCCGGCGGACCTCAAGTTCGCCAGCGGACTGTTCATCCTGATCGTGATCCTGTTGTTCCGACCACAGGGCATCCTCGGTCGACGCGAGAGAATAGGTTAGGCGCAGACCATGGACTGGCTTCAGATCCTCTCCAACTCGGCAAGCTCGATCCTGAGCCCCGCCACCATCGGCTACGCCCTCGCGGCGCTCGGTCTGGCGATGCACTTCGGCTACGGCGGCCTGATCAACATGGGCATCGCCGGCTTCATGGCCATCGGCGCCTACGGCTACGCGATCTCCGTCCTCACCTTCGGGCTCCCGTGGTGGCTCGCGGCGATCCTGGGACTGGTGGCCGCGGCGATCTTCGCTCTCATCCTCGGCATCCCGACGCTGCGGCTGCGAGGCGACTACCTCGCGATCGTCACGATCGCCGCCGCGGAGGTCGTGCGACTGCTGTTCCTCACGACCGCCTTCGACGACGTCACCGGCTCGGCCGACGGCCTGAGCGGCTACCACGCGAGCTTCCGGGCCTCGAACCCGATCCCCGACGGCACCTACGGCTTCGGCCCGTGGATGTACAACGAGACCCAGTGGTGGGTGCGCATCATGGGTCTGCTGACACTCGCGTTCGCGGTGCTGGTGGTGTGGATGCTCACCCACAGCCCATGGGGTCGCGCACTCAAGGGCATCCGAGAAGACGAGGACGCGGTGCGCTCGCTCGGCAAGAACGTCTTCGCCTACAAGATGCAGACCCTCGTGCTCGGTGGCGTGATCGCCGCCGCGGGAGGCATCGTCTACGCCCTGCCGGCGGCCATCAGCCCCGGCGTGTACGTGACGTCGCTGACGTTCTTCGTGTGGACCGCGCTCCTGCTCGGTGGCGCCGCCACCGTGTTCGGCCCGCTCCTCGGGTCGCTCATCTTCTGGGTGCTTCAGACCTTCCTCTCCAACGTCCTTCCCGCGATGGCCTCGGCCGGTCTGCTGTTCGGCATGTCGGCCATCCAGGCGGCGACGCTGCGATTCATCCTCGTGGGCGTGGCCCTGATGCTGCTGGTGATCTTCATGCCGCAGGGCCTGCTCGGCAACAAGAAGGAGCTGACCTTTGTCAAGTGATACGCCGGCAGGCGCCGAGCCGCCCACGATGACCTCTCCCACGCCGCGCCCCAAGACGACGGGCCTGCACAAGGGCGACGCCGCACCGGGCTGCGCCAAGGTCGACCCGATCATCGTCGCCGATAACGTGCGCCGATCCTTCGGCGGCGTGCACGCCGTCGACGTCGACCATCTCGAGGTGCCGCGCGGGGCGATCACCGCCCTCATCGGACCGAACGGCGCCGGAAAGACGACGCTGTTCAACCTCCTCACCGGTTTCGACAGGCCCGACGAGGGCACGTGGAGCTACGACGGACGCGATCTCGCCGGCGTTCCCGCCTACAAGGTGGCCCGGATGGGTCTCGTGCGCACCTTCCAGCTGACGAAGGCCCTCGGGCTGCTCACGGTGCTCGACAACATGAAGCTCGGCGCGACCGGCCAGCGGGGCGAGAGCTTCTGGGGCGGTCTGTTCCCGCCGCTTTGGCGCAAGCAGGACAAAGACATCGAGACCCGAGCGATGGGCATCCTGCAGAAGTTCAAGCTGGACACCAAGTCGGCCGACTTCGCCGCGAGCCTCTCGGGAGGTCAGCGCAAGCTGCTCGAGATGGCGCGCTCGCTCATGACCGATCCGACGCTCGTCATGCTCGACGAGCCGATGGCCGGCGTGAACCCGGCGCTCACGCAGTCACTGCTGGACCACATCCTCGATCTGAAGGACGAGGGGATGACGGTCCTCTTCGTCGAGCACGACATGCACATGGTGCGTCACATCGCCGACTGGGTCGTCGTGATGGCCGAGGGCAAGATCGTGGCCGAGGGCGACCCGCACTCGGTGATGAAGGATCCGGCCGTGATCGACGCCTACCTCGGCGCCCACCAGGACGTCGACCTGGGTGAGGTCACCGGCCGCATCCCGGTGCAGGGCGAGGCGGCATCGGCGTCCGGCCTGTCCAAGGCCGACATCGAGGCCGAAGCGGAAGCCGAGCTCGAGGCCGAGGAAGCCCCGAAGCGGCGCCACCACGAGGAGGACGAGCGATGAGCACCGCCACGACCACCGGCACCACCGTCGTCTCCGTCGAAGACGTGCACGCCGGCTACCTGCCGGGCGTCAACATCCTCAACGGCTGCAACCTCGTCGCACACCAGGGCGAGCTGATCGGCATCATCGGACCCAACGGCGCTGGCAAGTCCACCCTTCTGAAGGCGATCTTCGGTCAGGTGAACGTGCGCAGCGGCACCGTCACTCTCGAGGGCGACGACATCACGGGCCTGAAGGCGAACAAGCTCGTCGCCCGGGGCGTGGGCTTCATCCCGCAGACGAACAACGTCTTCCCCTCCCTCACGATCGAGGAGAACCTGCAGATGGGCCTGTACCAGCGCCCGTCGGTCTACGCCGAGCGGCTCGAGTTCGTCACGGGGATCTTCGCCGAGCTCGGCAAGCGGCTGAAGCAGCGCGCCGGGTCGCTCTCGGGCGGCGAGCGCCAGATGGTGGCGATGAGCCGCGCACTCATGATGGACCCGAAGGTGCTGCTGCTCGACGAGCCGTCCGCCGGTCTCTCGCCCGTGCGGCAGGACGAGGCGTTCATCCGCGTCTCCGAGATCAACAAGGCCGGGGTGACGTGCATCATGGTCGAGCAGAACGCGCGCCGCTGTCTGCAGATCTGCGACCGCGGCTACGTGCTCGACCAGGGCCGCGACGCCTACACCGGTTCCGGCCGTGAGCTGCTGAACGACCCGAAGGTGACGGAGCTCTACCTCGGCACGCTCGGCGCCTGACGCGCGCCCGCCGAAGGCGTATCGTCGGCGCCATGAGCGATGACGCACGCGTGGACCTCGGCGAGTTCTCCCTGAGCCTGGCCGTGAGGGATCTGGCCGTGTCGACGGCCTTCTACGAGCGCCTCGGCTTCGAGGCGTTCGGCGGCGATGCCGCGTCGGGGTGGCGGATGCTGCGCAACGGCACGACGGTGATCGGGCTGTTCCAGGGCATGTTCGACCGGAACATCCTCACCTTCACACCCGGCTGGTCCGCCGAGGGACCGACCGAAGAGCCGTTCACCGACGTGCGCGATCTGCAGCGGACCCTTCGCGAGCACGGCGTGGAGTTCGTCGAGTCCGCCGACGAGACCGGCGACGGCCCCGCGAGCTTCACCGTGGTCGACCCGGACGGCAACCCGATCCTCGTCGACCAGCACGTGCCGCGTCCGTCCACCGGCGCCTGAGCGCGACGCTCGACCGGCCGCGACCCCGGCTCGCGCCGGTATACGGCGGGAGGCCCCGCGAGCCGAAGCTCACGGGGCCTCCGTGGGTGCGAGACGATCAGCCCTGCCAGGCGGCGTAGGTGTTGTCGTCGCCGTACTCGTAGATGCCGATCGACGCCTCGGTCGGGTCGCCGACCTCGTCGAACGTGATCGGGCCGGAGACGCCGTCGTAGTCGGCGGTGCCACCGCCCACGATGATGTCGGCGCACTCAGCGTAGGAGGTGCAGGTCTCACCGTCACCGGTGCCACCCGAGACCTCCTGCAGCGACGCCGCGATGTCCGCCGGGTCGGTCGAGCCCGAAGCGAGCGACGCCAGCGCGAGCAGCACCGTGGCGTCGAAGGACTCCGCCGCGTAGCTGTACTCCTCGAGCGGGTCGGAACCCTCCTCCTCGAGGAAGGCGTCCAGCTCGCCGGTGAACTCGCCGAGCGTGTCGATCGACAGACCGGGCAGCGTGCCCTTCGCGCCGGTGAGCGAGCCCTCCGGGAACTCGTCGCCGAAGTTCGACAGGTTGCCGTCGACGAAGTACATGTTCTCGGCCGGGAACTGTCCGAACAGGCTCGGGAGGATCGTGGTGATCTCCTCGAACGTGATCAGCGCGATGGCGTCGGGGTCGGCCGCGAGCACCTCGTTGATCTGGGCGTCGAACGTCGTGTCACCGGTGTTGTACGTCGGCTGCGCGACGACCTCGCCACCGGCCGCCTCGAACGCCTCCTGCACGTAGCCGGCGAGGCCGGTGCCGTAGGAGTCGTTCAGCACGATCATGCCGAGGGTCTGCGCGCCGTCCGCGGCGATGAGGTTCCCGAGGACCTCACCCTGCAGCACGTCGGACGGGGCGGTGCGGAAGTACAGGCCGCCGTCGTCGTACGTCGTGAACGCGTCGGACGTGTTCGCCGGCGAGAACTGGATGACGCCGGCGCCGGTGACCTGGTCGATGAACTGCAGCGACACACCCGACGAGGCCGCACCGATGATCGCGGAGACGTCCTCGCCCAGCAGGCGCGGGATCTCGGTCTCGTAGGCCTTGTTGTCGGTGTCACCCGAGTCGCCGTAGACGACGTCCATGCTGAGGCCCGTGGTGTCGGAGACCTCGTTGATCTGCGCCGCGGCGTAGGCCACACCCGCCTCTTCCGGCGGTCCCAGGAACGCGAGGTTTCCCGTCTGAGGAAGGGCCGTTCCGATCGTCAGAGTCATGTCTTCGACGGGACCGGCCGCATCGCCGCTGTCGCCGCTGTCGTCGCTGCCGCCCCCGGCACAACCCGCCAGGACGAGAGCGCTCACACCGACGACGGCCAGGCCGCCGAGAGTGGTCGCGCGCGAACGTGTGATGACGCTCATGTTGCTCCTTGCTGTGTGTGATTTCACGGGAAGGCTCGGGCGCCCACCCAGTGATCACAACCTAGTCGCGCCGACGTCTCTGCGATGTTGCCGTTCGTTAACGATCTGTAACGGGAGGCGAGAGGAGGTCACGATCCGGCAACGACGGCGCCGGAGCGGCCGCGTTTCGTCTCGCTCCGCTCGCTCAACGACCGGAAGGTGAGGGGCGAAAGGGGAGGCCAGCGTTTCGTCTCGCTGCGCTCGCTCAACGACCGGGGGGTGCCCCTATGTTCTTTGT
>NZ_DCMW01000021.1:0-15618 GCF_002321605.1 Microbacterium sp. UBA1612 | reverse complement strand
GATGCCGGTGAGGCTCTGCGCGATCGTGTCGTGCAGCTCGCGAGCGAAGCGCTCGCGCTCCGCGGTGGCGCCGTGATCGCGGTGCAGCACCTCCAGCTCGCGCTGAGCATCGGTGAGCTGTTCGAGCAGGCGCGCCTTCTCCTCGCCGAAGCGCGCGATTCGGGTGATCCAGAGTCCGAGGGCGAGGCTGAAGGCGAGCGACACCGACACCGTCACGGCGGTCTGCAGCACCGCAGCGGGGCTCGTGCCGAGGCTCGCAAGGAACCCGGCGCCCACCGCCACCGCGATCCCGAGGTTGGCGACGATCGAGCGACGCGTCGACGGGGCGAGCGCCCAGACGATCGGGTAGGCGATGCACTGGCTGATCGCGAGCGTCGGATGGATGGCGGTCAGCCCGCCGGTGACCAGCACGGTGACGGCGAGGAAGACCGTCATCCGCGTGAAGTTCTCCCGCCGGTACGCCGGGCGCCCGATCGCGAGCCAGGCGGCCGCGAACGCGAGGAGGATCAGCAGCCCGGCCAGCTGCCGGGGGCCCGCGGCGGCGAACGCGACGATCACGGCGAGCACTGCGCTCGTTCCGAGGATCGCCAGATCCCACCACCGCGGGTCCTTCATGTCAGCTATCTTTCCGGATCCAGCGGAACGTGAGGCGTGCGAGCACCAGACCGAGGACGAGCCAGATGCCCGTCGCGAGCGCGACACCGACCAGGTTCCAGCTCTCACCCGGTTCGAAGGCCTCGAAGTTCTCCGGCAGGAATACGGCGCGCATGCCCTGAGCCAGCCACTTCAGCGGAAACACGCTCGCGACGTTCTGGAGCCAGTCGGGCAGGTCGCTGAAGCGCAGGTAGACGCCGGAGATGAACTGAAGGATCAGCACGATCGGGATGATCACGGCGGTGGCGCTCTTGCCGCTGCGCGGCAGGCTCGCCAGCCCGATTCCGAGGATCGCCGAGGTGGCGACGCCGAGGAAGAACACCCAGGCGAAGGTCGCCCAGCTCTCCGCATCCGTCGGCAGCGGCACCTGGAACGCGACGCCGGCGACGAGGATCAGGAGTGCCGCCTGCAGGATGCCGGTGACGAGCACCTGGCCGATCTTGCCGATGAAGTAGCTCATCGTCGGCAGCGGGGTTCCGGCCAGACGCTTGAGCGTGCCGTCGCTGCGCTCCATGGCGATGTCGATCGACATGTTCTGCAGCCCCGACAGCAGCACTCCCGCAGCGAGCATGCCGGGCAGGTAATAGGCGGCCGCCGTCACGGTCTCGCCGTCCGGGTCGAGCCCGAAGCTGGCTTCGCTGAACGCGACCGAGAAGATCGTGAGCATCACGAGCGGGAAGAGGAAGGTGAAGAAGACGGTGTCGCCCTGGCGGAAGTACATGGCGATCTCGTAGCGGATGCGCGCGAGGCCCAGGGGGACGGTGCGTCCCCGGCGAAGCGGTGCGGTGGCGATGGTCATGCGAGGGCCTCTTCCTGCAGCGCGGTCTCGCCGACGAGACCGAGATAGATGTCTTCCAGACTGGGACGGATCACTTCGAGACGGTCCGGCTCAGCGCCGCCGTTCGCGGCGACCAGTTCGGCGACGCGCGCCGCGGGCAGGTCGGTGTGCTCCTCGCGCACCTGGCCGTGCTCCATCCAGCGCACGATCGGAATCCGCGCCTCCGCGCCACCGAGCTCGTCGATGCGGCCGAGCGCGACGAGGCGCCCGCCCGCGACGATTCCGGCCCGGTCGCCGAGCTGGGCGGCCTCGTCGAGATAGTGGGTGGTGAGCAGGATCGTGGTGCCCTCGCGCTTCAGGTCGCGGATGAGCTCCCAGAACTGGCGACGCGCCTCGGGGTCGAAGCCGGTGGTCGGCTCGTCCAGGAACAGCAGCTCGGGGCGCCCGATCACGCCGAGGGCGACGTCGACGCGGCGGCGCTGGCCGCCGGAGAGCTTCTTGATCCGCACGTCCGCCTTCGACTCGAGGCCGACGGCGGCGATCACCTGCTCGACGTCGCGCGGGTTCGGGTACATTCCGGCGAACAGTCGCAGCTGCTCGCGCACGGTCGCGTTGCCCGTCTCGCCGCTGCTCTGCAGCACGATGCCGAGGCGGGCCTTCCAGGCGAGCCCGCCGTGCTGCGGGTCGACGCCCAGCACGCGCGCCTCCCCGCCGGTGCGGTCGCGGTAGCCCTCGAGGATCTCGATGGTCGTGCTCTTGCCGGCCCCGTTCGGGCCGAGCAGCGCGAAGGTCTCGCCGCGATGAATGTCGAAATCGAGGCCGCGCAGCGCGACCGCGCCGCCGCGATACACCTTGCGGAGATCGCGCACCTCCACCACTGTGTCCGTTGTCATGCCTCCACTCTGCTCGCACAGGGGAGCGCCGACAACGACGGACCGGTGGGTTCTCCCCTCCACCGATCGGTGGATGCGCGGTCTAGCCGAAGAGCTCCTGCAGGCGCGCGACGCCTTCCGCGATGTCGGCGTCACCGAGCGCGTAGCTGAAGCGCAGGTAGCCGCTGGGTCCGAAGGCCTCGCCGGGGACGGCGGCGACCTCCGCCTTCTCCAGGATCAGGTCGGCGAGTTCGAGGCTCGTGGTCGGCGTGACGCCGGCCCATTCGCGGCCGAGCAGGCCCGAGACATCCGGGTACACGTAGAAGGCGCCCTGCGGGAGCGGAACGGTGACGCCGTCGATCGCGCCGAGCCCGGCGACGATCGCGCGGCGACGGCGGTCGAACGCCAGGCGCATCTCGTCCACCGCGTCCTGCGGCCCGGTGAGGGCGGCGAGCGCGGCGCGCTGGGAGATGTTGGAGACGTTCGAGCTGAGGTGCGACTGCAGGTTCGCTGCCGCGGTGATCGCGTCCTTCGGTCCGACCATCCAGCCGAGCCGCCAGCCGGTCATCGCGTAGGTCTTGGCGACGCCGTTGACGAGGATGGTGCGGTCGGCGAGCGCGGGCGTCGCCTCCGCGATCGAGGCGGCGCGCACACCGTCGTAGACGAGGTTCTGGTAGATCTCGTCGCTGATCACCCAGAGCCCGTGCTCCTCGGCCCAGGCGCCGATCGCGGCCGTCTGCTCGGGCGAGTAGACGGAGCCGGTGGGGTTCGACGGCGAGACGAACAGCAGCACCTTGGTGCGGGGGGTGCGCGCGGCTTCGAGCTGCTCGACGGTCACCAGGTAGTTCTGGTCGGCTCCCGCGAACACCTCGACCGGCACACCGCCGGCCAGGGCGATCGCCTCCGGATAGGTGGTCCAGTACGGCGCCGGAAGGAGCACCTCGTCGCCCGGATCGAGCAGTGTGGCGAAGGCCTGGTACACGGCCTGCTTGCCGCCGTTGGTGACGATCACCTGCGAAGGGTCCACCTCGAGGGAGGAGTCGCGCAGCGTCTTGGCGGCGATCGCCTCGCGCAGCTCGGGCAGACCTGCCGCGGGCGTGTAGCGGTGGTTCTTGGGGTCGCGTGCGGCGGCGACGGCCGCATCGACGACGTACTCGGGCGTGGGGAAGTCCGGTTCACCCGCCGCGAAGCTGATCACGGGCCGACCGGCGGCCTTGAGCTGCTTGGCCTTGGCGTCGACCTTGAGGGTCGCGGACTCGGCGATGGATCCGATGCGGTGAGAAACGCGCTGCACGAGGCCCAGCCTACTCGGCTGGGCCTCGTCGGGGGGAGCGGAGCCGGAGCCTCCTACCCCCAGGCGACTCCGGCTCCGTGGTTCCCGGCGCTCGTTTGGATCAGCCGAGCGCCGCACCGCCGTGGGTCCGGCGGTGGTGTGCGATCAGCAGCGCGCTGCCGACGATCAGGAGACCGAGGATGATCGACGCGAGGAGCGCGATCCCGACGCCGGTCTGGGCGAGATTGGCGATGCTGGTGCCCGGAAGGCCCTCCGACCCCGGGTTGTCGCCGCCGCCCCCGTCACCGCCGCCGCCGTTGCCGCCGCCTCCTCCTCCGCTGCCGCAGTCGGTGAGGCACTCCGGCTCTGCGGTGCTGCCGGTGTTCGGACCGACGGTCGCCGAGGCGAGATTCAGCGTCGCAAGCTCTCCTCCGTCGAGCACCCCGACGCGAACTGCCGTCTGCGTGAAGTACGGGTCGTCCGCGGGCGCTGTCCCGGCGGGGCCGGCCTGCGAGGTGTCCTGGACGTTCACGGTGATCGACACGATGCTGGTCAGCAGGTCCTGCACCGACGAGGAGTCGTCGAGCAGCGCGTCGAGCGCCGGATCCACCAGATTCAGATTCAGGGCGTCGACGAGGTCGGAGATCGCCCCATCGCCGAGCAGACGTTCGCTCAGAAGATCGCCGATCGCGCCGATGAAGAGGTTGGCGTTGACGCGGATCGGCACGCTCAGCACCTGGGCCGAGATCTCGGCGTCGACGCCCACCCCGCTCACGAGCTCGTCGACGGTCGCGGAGATGTCGAGAACCAGACTTGTCGTGAGGGGATCCAGCAAGGTCGTCTCGTCATGGCAGACGAGCTCCTGAACGATCTTGTCGACGGTGCCGGTGACGGCGCCGAGGAGTCCGCCCAGCACGGGCACCTGGATCACCCGCTCGACGGTCGTGCAGACCTCTTTGACCACGGGGGCCTGAGCGACGTTGACGATGAGGTCGGCGTGCACGTCAACCTTGAGGTCGCGGATGACGTCCTCCACCTTCGCGACGACGTCGTCGGCGAGGCCCGCCACGGTGTCAGCGATGGTGCGAAGGACCTGCGAGATCACAGCGTCGGTGAGCAGCTCAGTGTTCACCGGCAGGTTGTTGAGGCTCCCGACGTAGTGCTCCAGATCGACCGAGACGGCTCCCGTCTCGAGGTTGAAGGAGATGCCGCCGTCGCCGTACGCGGCGGTCAGGATCGCCGACACCGCGCTGCGGAGCTGGCTCGCGTCGATCGTCGCCGAGACGTTCGCGTTCGTCCCGACCAGATTGAGTGCGGGGTTGAGGTCGGCGACGAGGGCGGAGACCAGCTCGAGCAGGTCGCCGTCGCTGCCGGTGAGGCTGTCGATCTCGTCGATGACGACGTCGAGTGAGCGGTTCACCTTGTCGGTCAGCTGCGCGATCGCAGGGCTCGAGAACGTGAGCGTCGCGCCGGCGATGCGGTAATCGCCGTCAGAGCCGGAGGCGTCGCGCTCCGCTCGCGCGGCGATCGCGTCCAGCTCGAGGCTGAGATCTGCGATCGTGTCGGCGAACGCGGAGCCGACGAGGGCCTGAAGGTCGATGGTGGCAGATCCGTCGGGAATGGACGCGTCCGAGCCGAGCCCGAGTCCTCCATCGCTGGTGATGGCACCCGAAGCGCCGACCGCTGCCGCCGGATCAGCGGTGGCGAACTGCGAGACGGCGCCGATGTCGATCGCGTCGGTGAGAGGGATGGTGATGGGGCTTCCGGTGCCGATGGTGACGGCGCTCAGCGCCGTCACGGAGAACGGATGGATCTCACGTTGCGTCGACTCGGTTCCGTCGTTGAACGCTTGCGCGACGTCGACGCTGACGAGTGCGTCCAGGGAGGTCCCTGCAACGGTTCCCGTGAGGAACCGGCCTTCGGCGAAGCTCGCGTCCTCATGGCTTTCGAGCGACGCGGATGTCGCGGCATGCGCCGCCGGCGCGGCCGCGAAGAGCGCTCCCGCGAGCGCAAGGACTCCGACCCCCGCGATCGCGCGGGGGGTGCGCGAGTGATGTGTGGTGAACACGATGTCTGCCTTCCTGATCCAAAAGTGCGGACGCGGAAGCATCAATCGCGGCGGGAGTCGCCAACGAAGGCCCCCTGGGGAGGTCGCGCCTCCCCCGGGGGTCTTCATTGGGCGAACGACCTCTGCCTGATCTCAGCTTCGTTTCGCCCGGTGCGGTGTTGCGTTGTGGTCGGCGGAGTTGGTGGCTCCGCCGTTACGGGAAGAGACAGACCAGTCCACCCGCCATGACGCCACTTCGCAGGATTTTTTTCGGACGGTTCTCGGAGCATTCAGCGCCGCCCACGGGACGCTCTGTCGGGATGCCGTACACTGGTCGCGGTGGTGGAAATCGCCAAGCTTCGTCATGCCCGGGAACGGTCGCGACGGGCGGTGATTCCCGGCACTGTAGGGCGGTAGCTCAATTGGCAGAGCAGCGGTCTCCAAAACCGCAGGTTGCAGGTTCGATTCCTGTCCGCCCTGCGAGATCTCGGGTCTTCCCCGGGATTCAGCGGCCGAAAGGTGGAGAAAAGTGGCACGCAAGGTGGTCGACGATCCGAGTGAGGACCTCGTCGCGAGTGCCAAGCGGGATCGCGCCGAACGGCGAGGGCCGTTTGCGCGCGTCGCACTCTTCATCCGTCAGGTCATCAACGAACTCAAGAAGGTCGTCACCCCGACGCGCCGCGAGTTGATCAGCTTCACCGGAGTCGTTCTGGTGTTCGTCGTCATCATGATGGGGATCATCTATGGACTCGACTACGGCTTCGGCTGGCTCGTGTCCTGGGTGTTCGGCGACGGCAGCTACTTCGGCTGATCTGTCGTCTCGACCTAATTTCAAGGAAAGAAGCACCGTGAGCCAAGAAGAGCGCCGCGACATCGATCTCGCGACGGCCGCCGAGCAGTCGTCCGAGGAGGACGAGGCCCAGGAGGGCAACGTTCTCGAGCACGAGGAGCACTCCGTCGACGCCGCCGAACACACGGCGATCCATGTCGTCGAGGATGAGGACGTCGAGTCCGACCTCGAGAGCCTCCTTGACGCGCTCGACGCGGCCGCCGATCCCGAGGCTGACGCCGTCGTGGACGACGCGCTCGACATCGACTCCGCCGACGAGGCCGACGCCGCCGTCGAGGCGACCGATGACGAGGCCACCGACGACGCCGAGGCCGAGGAGGAGACCGAGGTCGACCCCTACGAGGAGTTCCGCGCCGAGCTCCGCTCTAAGCCGGGCAAGTGGTACGTCATCCACTCCTACGCGGGCTTCGAGAAGCGCGTCAAGCAGAACATCGAGTCGCGCCGTCAGTCGATGGGCATGGAGGACTTCGTCTTCGAGGTCCAGGTGCCGATGGAGGACGTCGTCGAGATCAAGAACGGGCAGCGCAAGCTCGTGACTCGCGTGCGCATCCCGGGCTACGTGCTCGTGCGCATGTTCCTCAACGAGGACAGCTGGTCCGTCGTGCGTCACACCCCCGGGGTCACCGGCTTCGTCGGCAACAGCCACAACCCGACGCCGCTGCGCTTCGAGGAGGCCTTCAACATGCTGAAGAGCCTGGTCCAGGTCGTCGAGGCTCCGACCAAGCCGGGCACCGCCGCCAAGGGCGGTCAGCCCGCCGCGCGCGTCATCCCCGCCGAGGTCGACTTCGAGATCGGCGAGACGATCACGATCAAGGAGGGCTCGTTCGCGGGTCTTCCCGGCACGATCAGCGAGATCAAGCCCGAGAGCGGCAAGCTCACGGTGCTCGTGTCGCTGTTCGAGCGCGAGACGCCGGTCGAGCTCAGCTTCGACCAGGTGACGAAGCTCTGAGTCGCGTGACCTCGCTCGCGGGCGTCGGCATCGACGTCGTGCGCGGGGCGCTCATCGGAACGGCGGAAGTCGTTCCGGGCGTCAGCGGCGGCACGATCGCGCTCATCGTGGGCGTCTACGACCGGCTGATCGGCTCGGCCGCGGCCGTGGTTCGGGGAACGCTGTCCGCCGTCATCGACGTGCCCTCGGGTCGTGGACTCGCGCGCGCACGCGGTCACTTCGCCGACGTCAGCTGGCGCGTCATCCTTCCGGTCCTCGCCGGCATGGCGACGGCGGTGCTGGTGGCCTCCGCGCTGCTGGCTCCCGCGATCGAGTCGTTCCCGGTCGAGACGCGTGCCGTGTTCGTCGGCCTCATCCTCGCCTCGCTCATCGTGCCGATCCGCATGGTCGGACGCTGGGGTGCGCGCGAGGTTCTTCTCGGGGCCCTCGCGACGGTCCTCGCCTTCGTGCTGACCGGTCTTCCGGCCGCGGGGGAGGCGCAGCCGCAACTCTGGATCGTGGCGGTCGCCGCCGCGATCGCCGTGTGCGCGCTCGTGCTTCCGGGCGTCTCCGGTTCCTTCCTGCTGCTCGCGATGGGGCTCTACGCTCCGACGCTGGCCGCTGTCAATGACCGCGACCTCGTCTACCTCGGCGTCTTCGCGCTGGGTGCCGTCCTCGGGCTGGGGAGCTTCGTGCCGCTGCTGCAGTGGCTGCTGGAGCGCCGGCGCCGGGTGACGCTCGCCGTCATGACGGGCCTGATGCTCGGCTCGCTGCGCGCGCTGTGGCCGTGGCAGACGGAGGATGGCGGCGTGCTGGCCCCCGTTGCCGAGCAGCTGCCCCTCGTGATCGCGCTGGTGATCGCCGGCGCCGCACTCGTCGTCGCGCTGCTGGTGGCCGAGTCCCGCCTGGTGCGTCGTCACGTGGCGAGCGGCCCGGACGTGCTGGCCGAGAGCTCCGTCAGCGGCCCGACCGAGTAGTGCTCGCGCCTCGCGGCGCCCGCCGGATTCCGGTATGCTGACCTGTCGGCTGTGTCGTCCTCGACGCACGCCATCAATCCCTCACCCCACTCCAGGTTCGCTGGCGTGGCGGGAGCGCGTCCGTCGGACGCTCGACAGAAAGAAGAGCAATGGCACCGAAGAAGAAGGTGACCGGCCTGATCAAGCTCCAGATCAACGCCGGCGCCGCGAACCCCGCGCCGCCCATCGGCCCCGCGCTGGGTCAGCACGGCGTGAACATCATGGAGTTCTGCAAGGCCTACAACGCGGCGACCGAGTCGCAGCGTGGCAACGTCATCCCGGTTGAGATCACCGTGTACGAGGACCGCTCGTTCACGTTCATCCTCAAGACCCCGCCCGCCGCGGAGCTCATCAAGAAGGCTGCCGGCGTCGCGAAGGGCTCCGGCACGCCGCACACCGTCAAGGTGGCGAAGCTCACCAAGGACCAGGTTCGCGCGATCGCCGAGCAGAAGCAGGCTGACCTCAACGCGAACGACGTCGAGGCGGCCATGAAGATCATCGCGGGCACCGCCCGTTCGATGGGAATCACGGTGGAGGCGTAATCATGGCGAAGAATTCCAAGGCCTACCGCGCCGCCCTCGACAAGCTCGAGCCCGGCAAGTTCTACGGTCCCGACGAGGCTGTCGCCGTCGTCCGCGAGACCGGTTCCGCCAAGTTCAACTCGACCGTCGAGGTCGCGATGAAGCTCGGCGTCGACCCGCGCAAGGCGGACCAGATGGTCCGCGGCACGGTCATCCTGCCGCACGGCACGGGCAAGACCGCGCGCGTCATCGTGTTCGCGACCGGCGCGGCCGCCGAAGCGGCGATCGCCGCGGGCGCCGACGAGGTCGGCGGTGCCGAGCTCATCGAGAAGGTCGCCGCTGGCTACACCAGCTTCGACTCCGCGGTCTCGACCCCCGAGCTCATGGGTCAGGTCGGTCGTCTCGGCAAGGTGCTCGGTCCGCGTGGTCTGATGCCGAACCCGAAGACCGGCACCGTGACCCCCGACACGGCCAAGGCCGTCTCGGAGATCAAGGGCGGAAAGATCGAGTTCCGCGTCGACAAGCACTCCAACGTGCACTTCGTGATCGGCAAGGCGGCGTTCACGACCGAGCAGCTCGCGGCCAACTTCCACGCCGCGCTCGAGGAGATCCAGCGGATCAAGCCGAGCTCGTCGAAGGGCCGCTACATCCAGAAGGCGTCGCTCTCGACGACCTTCGGTCCCGGGGTTCCGCTCGACGTCAGCGCGCTCTAGCTCGCTCGTCGGGCGACACGACCTGTTGTCACCCGCACCACAGCAAACGCACCACCGGAAGGGGTCCGCACTCGCGGGCCCCTTCCGTGCATTCCCGGAGAGGATCCGATGACCGTCACGGTTCGTCCCGCCCGCGCGAGTGACGCGAATGCTCTCGCGGTGCTCGCCGCCATCACCTTCCCGCTCGCGTGCCCGCCGCACACCACCGAGGCCTCGAAGCGGGCCTTCATCGCGCAGCACCTCAGCCGCACGAGCTTCGACGGCTACCTCGCCGATCCGGAGCGGCGGCTGTTCGTCGCCGAATCCGACGGTCCGCTGCTCGGCTACACGATGCTCGTGGCGGGAGAGCCGAGTGACGCCGACGTGGCGGCGGCGGTCGCGACCCGGCCGACGATCGAGCTGTCCAAGTGCTACGTGCATCCCGACGCTCACGGCGGCGGCATCGCTGCCGAGCTGATGCGCGCGAGCCTCGCGGCGGCCGCCGAGCTGATGGTGAGATCGGTGTGGCTCGGCGTCAACCAGGAGAACGCCCGGGCGCAGCGCTTCTACGGCAGGCACGGCTTCGCGGTCGTCGGCGCCAAGCGGTTCCGGGTCGGCGACCGCGACGAGAGCGACTTCGTGATGGAGCTCGAGCTCAGCTGACCACGAGCTTGCGGATGCGCTGCCGCACCGTCCACACGGTGCGGTCGCCCGCGGTGAGCTGCACGAGCACGCCCGGGGCGAGCTCGACGCTCGGCCGCCCGTCCTCGAACGCGACCGTGGCCCGTCCGTCGAGGACGACGAACACCTCATCGACTTCGACGTCGCGCATCCCGCCGGTGGTCATCTCCCACACGCCGAGCTCCGCCTCGCCGAGCGTGCCGAGCACCGCGTAGCCGGTCTCCGGCTCGCCCGCGGTGCGCTGCGCCGCCGGAACGGGCTCGAACTCGAGCGGCAGCGCCGCCAGGTCGAGCGCGACTCCCGCCGGGAGCTCCGGCACGGGCGCGCTCACGAGTCGAATCCGAGGCCGAGCGCGTCGAGCGTGCGCAGCAGCAGGTTGCGGCGGCCGCCGTGATGGTCGGCCTGGTCCAGCGACCAGCGGGTCGCCTGGATGCCCATGCTCGCGATCGGCTCCGGCGGGAACGGCGGCGGCAGCTCGCGCATCATGCGCGTCTCGGTGCGTTCCGTCTGGAGCCCGTCGAGCCGGTCGAGCATGACCTCGGCGGCGAAGCGGCTCGCGCCGACCCCGAGGCCGGTGAAGCCGAGCGCCGCGGCGACGCGTCCGGCGCGCGCGAGTCGCACGTAGGCGCAGAAGCGCGTGGAGGTGTCGATCGGCCCGGCCCAGCGGTGCGCGAACCGCACCTCCTCCAGCTGCGGGAAGGTGGTGAAGAAGTGGCTGGCGAGCTTGCGGAAGCTCGCGGGGCGGTCTTCATAGGATTCGCGGATCCGGCCGCCGGCGAAGTAGACGGCGTCGTATCCGCCGAACAGGATGCGGTTGTCGCGGGTGAGCCGGTAGTAGTGGAACTGGTTGGCGACATCGCCGAGCCCCTGTCGGCCCAGCCAGCCGATCGACTCGCGCTGCGCGGCCGTGAGCGGCTCCGTCATCAGCACGTAGTCGTAGACCGGGACGGTCATCAGCCGGTCGCGCACGAGCAGGCTGGGGAATGCGTTGGTGGCCAGCGCCACTCGCTCGGCGGTGACGCTGCCCTGCGCGGTTCGCACGACCATCCGGTCGCCGTCGGCATCCAGCCCCGTCGCGGGGCTGTGCTCGAAGATCTCGACGCCGAGCTCTTCCGCGGCGCGAGCGAGGCCCTCTGACAGCTTCCCGGGGTGCACGAGGGCGAGCGAGTCGCCGCTCGTCACGACGCCGCCGAGGTAGGTGGGCGAGTCGACGAGCGCCCGCGCGCCGAGCGCCGTCACCCGGTGGCGTCCGGGCTCGTTCGCCATGTCGTCGAGCCACTCGAGCTGGTGCTCCTCGGTCGCCACGTCGAGCCCGCCGACGCGCTCGAACTCGGCGTCGACGGTCAGCTCCTCCAGGTCGCGCTCGAAGCCGGCGAGGTTCTCGAGGCCGAGCCGTTCGAGGGTCTCGAACTCCTCCGGCCAGCGCGAGCGCCCGTTCTCGGCCCCGTGGGTGAGGCTCGCATCGCAGAAGCCGCCGTTGCGACCGGACGCAGCCCAGCCGATCCGCTTCGCCTCCAGCAGCACGACACGGCGCCCCGGGTCGCGCCGCTTGGCGCGCACCGCGGTCCACAGCCCGGTGAGTCCGCCGCCGACGATGACGAGGTCGGTCCGCATGGCGCTGCGCAGTCGGGGCCGCTCGGCGCGCGCGCCGAGATCCTCGATCCACGGCACAGCCGGGCGGGAGGGGGCCAGCGCCGAGTCGAGCAGCGAGTCCGGCCAGGTGGTGCGGTCGAACACCGTCGGCCTGTGGCGTGTCATGCCTGAACTGTAATGCGCGGCCGTCAGTTCTCGGCGACGTGCAGCACGATCTTGCCGCGCGTGTGTCCGGACTCGATCTGACGGTGCGCCGCGGGGGCCTCCGCCAGGTCGAACACCTGCTCGACCGCGACGCGCACGTCGCCCGAATCGAGCAGTCGCGAGATCACGGCGAGCGTGGCGCCGTTCGGCGAGACGCGATAACCGGTGCCGCGCACACCGGCCGCCTCGCAGTCCTCGGCGAGGGTCGGCCAGCTTCCGGTCGGAGCGTTGACGATGATGCCGCCGGGCCGCAGCACCTTCAGCGAGCGGGTTGCGGTGTCGTCGCTGACGTTGCCGATCAGATCGATGACCGCATCCACGGGGGCGAGCTCCTCCTCGAAGCGCACCGCGGTGTAGTCGATCACCTCGGCGGCGCCGAGACTGCGCAGCCAGTCCGCGTTCTGGGCCGAGCCGGTCGCGATGACGTGAGCTCCGAAGTAGGAGGCGAACTGCACGGCGAAGTGCCCGACGCCGCCGGCGCCCGCATGGATCAGCATGCGCTGGCCCTCGTGCGCACGAGCGGTCTCGACGACCATGCCCCAGGCGGTGAGGGCGGCCAGCGGCACCGCCGCGGCCTCGACGTGCGAGAGCGTCGCGGGCTTCCGCACCAGGCTGAGCTCGCTGACGCTGAGGTACTCCGCGTACGCGCCCTGCACGCGCGGCACGGTCGTCATGCCGTACACCTCGGTGCCGGGCTGCAGCGGATGCGCCTCGTAGGGCGCCTCGACGACGACGCCGCTGAAGTCGTTGCCGAGCACGACCGGGAAGCTCTGGATTGCCGGGAATCCGCCGCGACCGGCGCGCGTCTTCACGTCGATCGGGTTGACACCGGCGGCGACCACCCGGACCAGAACTTCAGCGTTCGTTCGGATGGGTCGTGCGAGTTCGGTGAGTTCGAGCACGCCCGCGTCCCCCGACTGGGACATCGTCATCGCGCGCATCGTTGAAGGCTTTGTGTCGTGCATGGTAGAGAACAGTCAAGTTTGTTGATGATTCCGTGATGTTTCGGACATGTCACGGTGTCGGAAATGTTCGTCGCGGGCGCGCGGCGCTACGCTCGACGCGAGCGCGGGGGTCGCGCCGGGGAGGAACGCACCGATGCGAATCGCATTCACCGTCATCCGAGCGATCGTTGCGGCGGCGATCGCGGCGGCGATCATCGGCCAGCTGGTCACGTCGATTGACTTCTGGACTCAGGATCCGGCCGCCGACATTCCGTTCCTGCTGCTCGGCTTCTTCAGCTTCTTCACGATCGAGTCGAACGTGCTCAGCGTCGTCGTGCTCGGTATCGGCGCGGTGCTGCTGCTGGTGGGCCGCGGGGAGGATCCGCGCTGGTTCGCGCTGGTGCGCGTCTCGGTCGTCACCTACATGGCGGTCACCGGGATCGTCTACAACCTGCTGCTGCGCGGGGTCGAACTGCCGCAGGGCAGCACGCTCGGCTGGTCGAACGAGATCCTGCACGTGGTCGGCCCGCTCTACCTCGTGCTCGACTGGCTGTTCGCGCCGGGGCGCGCCCCGCTGCCGTGGTCGACGGTGCGCACGATCGTCGTGTTCCCGATCGTCTGGGCCGCCTACACCCTGCTGCGCGGGCCGTTCGCGATCGACAGCCGCACCGGCGAGCCGTGGTACCCGTACCCGTTCCTCAACCCGACCGTGTCGGCGAACGGCTACTTCTCCGTCGCCTTCTATGTGGTGATGATCGCGGTCATCATCGCGGTGACCGGCGCGGGCGCCGTGTGGATCTCGCGCCGGGGGCTCGCGACGTCAGGCGCGGAGCGCGTCAAGCAGCTCGTCGGCGAGCTCGACGAGTGAGCGGATCTGCGTCTCGTCGCGGTCGACCCACCGGCACTGCGGCTCACGGCCGACCGGTACGAAGTCGCGGTGCTGCTCCCACACGACGAGAGTGCGCTCGGCTCCGAGCACGTACTGCTGCCACCAGACCTGGCGCAGGTACGAGCGCGGAATCGTCGTCCAGGCGCTGCTGGTCGTCTTGATCTCGCACAGCTCAACGCGTCCGTCGCGCTCGCGCAGGCCGTCCGGCGTCGCGAGATGCAGCGGATTGCCGGCTGCATGGAACAGCGAGGCACTCGCCGTCATCTGGTAGACCCGCGACGCCCAGGCGGCGATCTCGGGCTCGCGGCGGCGCCCGTGCTCGGTATAGGCGTTGCCGCGGAATCCCGATCCGGAGGTCTTCTCGCGGGCGAGTGCCGCGATCGCACGACGGCTGCCGAGGCGGGCCGCATCGCTCGCGGTCACCCCGCGCGAGCGGGCGCGGAACCAGGCCACGCGGTCCCGCCCATCGGTGACGACACGGTCGCGGTGGTGCGGCGCAGGCTCGTCCCAGAGCGACAGGACGGGATGCGAAGCGGACACCACCCCATTGTGACCCCCGTCCGGCGCGCCGCGAGCGTCGCACGCCGCGCGCCGAGGGGGAGGTAACGTCAGATTCAGCCCGACGACCCGGAACCAAGGACTGACATGCGCGCCTTCCCTCCCGCGACCGCGATGGCGGCGCGCCGCCTGGCGGTCGGGGCCGCACTGCTGGCGGCGACGCTCACGGCAGGCCCGGTGGCGGCCACGGCGGCGCCCGGCACGGCGGGGAGTCTCGGATCGGTGCCCGACGAGGTCGAGGAGTACATCACCGAGGGTGACCTGCTGGCCGACCTGCGCGATGTGTACGGCTTGGACGCGAGCGGCGAGCGCGGCACCGACTTCACCGACGAGACGGAGACGGGCGAGATCGTTCGCGTGTTCGCGTGGACCGACGACTACCTCGCCGGGGTCGATACCGAGGACGTCGTGCGCCTGCTGAACGAATGGATCGTCCCGGTGCTCGTCGACGAGGAGCCGGTGGGGCTGGCCACCGTGTGGATTCAGCCGGAGACGGTGCTCCCCGAACTCGCGGCCTTCGTCCCCGATCCGGAGCTCGCGACCGCGCTCTCGGAGGTGCCCGCCAAGGCCTCGCTCGTGCACGACGAGGGCGCCGACGCCTGGTTCGCGCTGGAAGGCGACACCCTGACGCCGCTGGTGCCCGGACGCTCCGGGCTGGAGAGCCCCGCTCCGCTTGACGTCGTGGCGATCGTGCCGCCCGCCGAGGAGGCGGCGCCGGAGGCGACCGGCACGGGGGTTCCGATCGCGGCAGGCGCCGTGGTGCTGCTGCTCGCGGCGATCGCGATCGCGCTGCTGCTGCCGAAACGGCTGAGCCCGACGCGCCGCACCGGCCGCCCCGATGCCGACGGCTCCGACGATCACTCGCCGGTGCCGGGTGGGGACGACGCGACGGTGCTCCGGCCCCAGCAGAGCCTCGCGCGAACGGGGCGGGCGATCCAGCGCGCCGCGGAGCGCGACGAGGCGACGGCCGCGCGTCCGCCCGTGAAACCGCACACCCCGCGCCTCGGTCGTGAGCTGAAGCGGCGCCGCAGCTAGGCGCACCGGGGCGGGCGGGCATCCATCGTCGACTCCGGTTTGCGCGCGTGGGTCGCGTCCCGTAGTCTTGCGGAGGCCGAAGA